>WJLX01000125.1 GCA_014728225.1 Candidatus Coatesbacteria bacterium
CCACTCGACGAAGTCGGCGATCTCGTTGTCGTAGAAGCCCGTCGCCGCCAGATTCTCGGTGAAGAAGGCCTCCAGGTTTTCCCGCTCGACCAGCCAGCCCTCGTCGCGCTGCCAGACGTCGGGCACGGCGGCCTCGTAGAACAGGTAGTCGTAGGTCGGCTCGGAGCGCAGCCCCAGAGCGTGACCCGCGCCGTCCAGGCTGTCCCAGTGCAGCTCCTGAACCTGGTACAGCGTGCCGTCGGGATCGGCGAAGACCCGCCAGACGTGCTCGTACTCCGGCTCGCTGACCGTCACCCCGCCGCCGGCGGGGAAACCGAGGGCGACGGTGAGCGGCTCGGTCTCGACGGGATAGAGGTAGATGTTCGGCTTCTCGACCTCCGGCAGCGGGTAGAGGGCGAAGTTGAGGTGGCGCTCCCCGCCGGGGACCAGCTCGAGGCCCAGATTGTAGCAGGGCTCGTAGTAGGCGGCACGGCAGACGAGGTCGTAAAGGCCGGGCTCGAGGCCCGTCAGGCGGTAGCGCCCCTCGGCGTCGGTGGTGATCGAGTAGTCCGCCTCCTCGGTGAACAGCCAGGGATGGTCCTCCAGCGCCAGGGAGGGCGGCAGGGCCTCCTCGGCGGGCTGTTCCTCTTCCTCCACCGCGGCTCGCTCCAGCGGGGGAACGACGTAGAGCTCGATCAGCGCCCCGTCCGCCGGTACGCCCTCCAGGTCGTAGACCATACCGTAGAGCACGGCCGCACCGGCGGGCATCACTGCCGCAATCAGCAACAGCGACACTGGACCGGCTTTCATCATTCCTCCCGGGATCATTCCACCTGGCGACCGCTGACGTTATCCAGCACCACGCCCCACTCCACGGCGGTGAAGCCCCCTCGGCGGAACTCCGGGATCACCGGCGGACTGACCAGGGCGAACAGCGGATCCACGTTCTCGATAACGTAGAGCAGCCGCAGGAAGCTGTCCGGCGCCGGGTCGATCTTCAGCTCGATCAACGGATCCAGACGCGCGTTGAGCTGCGGGTAGATCAGGAACTGCGGCTCCGACAGCTCCTCGAGGCACGGCAGCCAATAGTCGATGAAGTCCTCGATCTCCCGACCGCGGAAACCATACTCGGCCAGGTTCTGGCGCAGGAAGGCCTCGAGGTTCCCCTTCTCGACCAGCCAGCCCTCGTCGCGCTGCCAGTCGTCGGGCACCTCGGCCTCGTAGAAAAAGTAATCGTAGCCGCTGCCGAAGGAACCGTCGGGCTGCACGACGGCGCTCCAACCCCCGGCGTAGGGCGGATCGCTCTCCGTCACCCGGCCCCCGGCGGGGAAGGCCAGGGCGATATCGACCTCCATCGCCTCGGGGGGGTAGAGGTAGAGGTTGGGCTTGCGGGCCACGGCCTCCTCCTGGAAGGGCAGAGCGACCTCGACGCTGCGGACCTCCTTGACGGCTAGCTCGAAGGGTGCGGAGTATTCAATAGCGTGGTTGCGTGCCGAGTAGTAGAGCTGGTAGAAACCCCAGGGCACCTGGAAGCTGAAATAACCGTCCTCATCGGTGGCGGCATTCTCGATTACCGTGGTGTCGTCCTGGTTCCAGGCCCGGTAGTCCTCGGGATCGGCGGGCATCGCCGGAAGCTGGTAGAGGGAGATCAGGGCGTCGGCCAGGGGCTCGCCGCTTTCGGCGTCGAAGACTCGGCCCTCGACGGTGGCACCGGGGATCATCTCCTCGGCGGGTAAAGGATTGGCCGCGGCGGACAGGACGCAGACGAACAGCAGCAGAGCGATACGGCGCATGGGGCTCCTCCTCGATGAGGGAAGATGATGAAACGCCGAGAACGGTCCGGGACCGGCACAGCAATCGTCAACGCCCGGATGAAATGCGGTTGGCCGCCGGGATTCACCGACAGCTTCACCCACGCCGGGTCACCCGCGGAGCCTGTGAGCCGCGGCGATCACCTTCGGCATCCTAAGCGCCGGACATCGGTAGACCGCGCTTGCAACTTCAATCCCAGGCCCAACAACGGCATCCCGGCAGCACTCGAGGACGCCGGAAGGCGACTTCGCTGGAGTGGATTAGTGGATTATAGCCGAAAAATCCCGCCGCCGCCAACAGGCAACGAGAGTAAGCGCCCGTTGAAAAACAGCCCCCGGAATCCCCGCGACGCTGAACGTACCACCACGCCGGAACTGGCACGGTTTTTGCATCTCAGCAACCGTTAAGCAGATGATAACGGTTAGCTTCCGCAAAAACCGTGCCAGTTCCGGCGTGGGCGGGCTGCGCGGCTGGGGTCGGGTTGAGTGGGGCTGTTTTTCAACGGGCGGCGTTCAAGTCCCCGCTCTATGGTTCGGTGACGGGCAGGGTGTTTTGGCGGGTGTTGGGAACTCCGTTCTGCAGTAAGACGTTAACCTAGCGAAGGATACCAAGACAACCCCGCCCGGCGGCGGGCGGGGTGACGGGCAAGCGGTTTCGACTAGAGCTCGACGACGAGGTCGACACCCAGGCCGGCGGCATAGAACAGGGCCGCCAGAAAGGCCTTGAGGTCGATCGTCGACGGATCGTCATAGGATTCGGGGTAGAGGTCCAGGGCGAAGGCCGCCGCCTCGGCGCCGTCGTCGGGCGCGACCTCGATGGTCGGGCGATCCTCGTTGTCGCGGTCGACCGCGGGATCGAGGACGTCGAACAGGCCCAGGATCATCAGGGCGTCGGCGGGGCTCAGGCTGCCGGAGTTGAACAGCGCCGCCAGTACCCGATCGGCGTCGATGTCCAAGGCGACCTCCTCGTCGTCGAGTTCTCCGCGCACCGTCAGTCCCCAAGCCGTGGAGCCCTCGAGGAACTCCTCGCCCCGGGAGCGCATCAGGGCGATGCGGGCCGGGTCGCTGTCGCGCTTTTCGTCGAAGCGCAGCCAGGCCCGGAGGACCCAGGCCGGCCAGCGGTGTTCGAGGCAGAAATGGACCCAGTCCTCGGCCTCGGCGGACAGGGGGTAGCCGAGGGTACCCAGACAGCCGAAGCCTTCGGAGAGGACGTCGGCCGGGCACTCCTCGCAGTGGTAGGCGAAGGCTTCGAGCTTCTCCGCCTCCTCCATCAGGTTCAGCAGGGGCTCGGTGATCTCGGTCAGGCCGTCGAGGGTGACGAAGCGGTGGGTCACCTGGACCTCGCGGAAGCTGAGGTCCTGCTCCCGGGCCTCTTTCTTGGCGGCCTTGGCCAGCAGGCGCCAGGTGCAGGCGGTGCGGAAGGCCTCCGCCCCCCCGAGGGCGCGCTTGACCGGACAGTCGTAGCTGATGGTGTACTCGATGGGCATACTCTCTCCCGGTTGGCGCGGCGTTCGCTCGGGTCGAGGGTATGATACCCCGCCCCCGGCGTCTTGTAAAGCCCGGGGAGCTGGACTATACTTAGCCGCCGCCCCGACGGCGTCGACCTTAGAGAACCTGAACGTCTGGAACTCCGTGAGCGAGAAGCAGAACAGGATCATCGCCCGCAACCGCAAGGCGCGGCACAACTACATCCTCGAGGAGGCCTTCGAGGCCGGTCTGGCCCTCGTCGGCAGCGAGGTCAAGAGCATCCGCGCCGGGCATGTCTCCATCGCCGAGGCCTACGTCCGCATCGAGGACGGCGAGGCCTGGGTGGTGGGTATGCACGTCAAGCGTTACCGTCCCGCCGGTCCCTTCGGTCCCGCCGAGGACCGCCCGCGGCGTCTGTTGCTGCACCGTCGCGAGCTGAAGAAGCTGACCGACGGCGTCGAGCGCAAGGGCCGGACCATCGTGCCGCTGAAGCTCTACTTCCGCGGCGCCTACGCCAAGCTGCAAATCGCCCTGGCCAAGGGCAAGACCCACCGTGACAAGCGCTACGACATCAAGGAGCGCGAAGCGGAGCTGGCCGCCCGCGAGGCCGCCCGGGCCGGCCGGCGTTACACCAGCCGCTACCAGGACTGATGCCCGTCGGTGGTCCTTACGGGTAATCATGCTTGGGCAATCCTCGTCCGCCGCTGCGGCCGACTGCATCCCCGGGAGGTTGGCGTGCGTAGAGCGACCTCGTTGATCATCTTCCTCGGCCTGTTGGTCCCGCCGGTTTTCGCCGGTGTGGCCAGCCTCAACCTTGGTACCACCAGCGCGGGAACCTGGGTCTCCGTCGGCCTGGACGACGAGGCGGAATTCGAGCTTCAGACCGCCGGCGACACCCTGCAGGTGCGGATCGGAGGCGCCGCTCCCGCCTCGACGCTCAGCCGCTCCGGCCGCGGCGCCGTGGCCGGGGTTCGCGTGGTGGCCGACGGCTCCGACGCCCTGCTGATCCTCGAACTCGTTCCCGGCTCCTACTCCTACCGGGCCTACGCCAAGCGCAATCCCTTCCAGGTCTGCGTCGACGTCATCCCCAAGGCGGGTTCGTCGTCCACGCCGGAGTTCGGCGCCGACGCCCGCATCCGCCGCATCGTCCTCGACCCCGGCCACGGCGGCCCGCGCTGGACCGGTACCGCCCTGCCCGACGAGTCCATCGCCGAGAAAACCGCCGTGATGGAGCAGTGCCGGCTCCTCGCGCGCCTGCTCGAGGAGAAGCTCGGCGTCGAGGTCATCCTGACCCGGGACGCCGACTACGAGGTCGGGCTCAAGGGCCGCTGCCTGATGGCCAACGAGATCGACGCCGACCTGTTCATCAGCGTCCACCTGAACGGCGGGCCGCGCTCGGCCCACGGCACCGAGACCTTCTACCTGATCGCCGGCCAGGCCACCGAGACCCGGGCCGCGGCGATGAAGGAGAACGCCGACTTCCAGAGCGACCCCTACCTGGATCAGGTCAACAGCTCCGTCCTGGACTTCATCCTCTCCGACGCCTACCAGACCCAGGTGCTCGACGAATCCGCCCGTCTGGCCCGGGCGGTGCAGGCCGAACTCCTCGACGAACTCGGCCTCACCGACCGCGGCGTCAAGCAGGACAACTTCGCCGTGCTGCGCGGCACCCACATGCCGGCGATCCTCGTCGAGAGCTACTTCATGTCCAACGCCGACGAGGGCTACCGCTACACGAACTCCGAGGGCTACCGCCGGGTGGCCGAGGCCATCTACCGCGGCGTGGCCGCCTACATCGAGGACTACGAGGCCCGGATGCGCTAGGTCGGCCGTCGGCGTCGAAAAACAGCCCGCCGGCCGCCCCGCCCGAGCCCCGCGCCGCCGGAACCGGCACGGTTTTTGCATCTCGGCGCGCGTTGTCGCGGCGGCAACGCTGCGCCTCCGCAAAAACCGTGCCGGTTCCGGCTGGCGATTTTTTTGTCATTGCCGGAGAACAGGCGAATTGCTCGGCGGCGGGCTGTTTTTCGACGCGGCCCGGCGGCAAAGCATAACTCGGGACCCGCCCCCTCCCTTTGGCAACCCCACGACCCGATCTTCAGCGAAGAAAAAACTTGACCAGCCCTTCGACAGCCGTTATGTTGAGTCTGAGCGCGACCCTGGTCGGCGCCGCGGCACAGCCGACGGTGACGGCCCTCAACGCTTGGGCCGCGGGCGGCGATGTCGTCCTGGCCCTCAGCCTGAGCGGCGGGGCGGAGCCCGAGGTCGTCGAGGTGGAGGGGACTGCCTATCTGCTGCCGGGGTTGACCCTCGGCGAGCCGTTGGGGCTCGAGGGTCCTTTTCCCCTGCGGCGGGCGGTGTTGTCCCCCTTCGCCGACGGCGTGCGGTTGGAGCTGGAGCTCGTCGAGCCGGGCTGGGTGGTCGATTGGCGTTGGGAGTCCGAGGTCGGACTGCTTTGCTGCGCGATCGGCGGCGAGGTCGAGGGGGAAATGCCGACGGTGGGCGAGCTGGAGTTGCGGCGCATCGTGTTGGACCCGGGCCACGGTGGTCGTTGGACCGGCGCCGGCGGCGTTTCTTCCGGGGTCTTCGAAAAAGACCTGGTCCTCGAGATCGCCCGTGAGCTGGCCGGGCTGCTGGTGGACGAGCTGGGCTGCGAGGTCGTGCTGACCCGGGAGGGCGACTACGCCGTCGGCCTGCGCGAGCGGGCCCGGCTGGCCGACGAGCTGGCCGCCGACCTGTTCGTCAGCGTTCACTTGAACGGTGGAGCGCCGGGGATGTCGGGCAGCGAGGTCTACGTCCCCGAGTACCGCCGGCCGCAGTCGCCCTGGAGCGGCGGTGGCGGGCGCCGGGCCGGGCTGGAGCTCGAGGATTGCACGCCCTGGCTGTTGCGCTGGGAGGCCGCCCGCCTGCTGGCCGGGCTGCACTTCGAGGTTCTGGATACCGGCGGCGTCGAGCTGGCCGACGGCATCCAGCGGGCCCAGCTCGAGCTCCTCGGCCGATCCGACCGCGGCGTCAAGGCCGCCCCGTTCTTCGTCATCGTCGAGCCCCGCTGCCCCGCCGTGCTGACCGAGAGCCTCTTCCTCTCCGATGGCGAAGAGGAGGCCCTGGTTCTGGATCCCGCGTACCGCGGCCGGGTCGCCCGGGCGCTCTGCCGGGGAATCGTCGATTGGGTCCGCGCCCGTGAACAGCTACCGGATTGGCTGAACTCGATGAGGGGAGAGCCATGAGTCACCCAGGCCGCGCTATCTTGCTTTTGATGTCCCTGGTCGTTCTGCTGCTGCTGCCGACGGGCTGCGGCGACGAGGAAGAGACCCTCGACGAAACCGCGGAGGAGGTCGGCGAGCGTGCCCCCGGCGAGAATGAGGTCCAGCCGCCGATCCCCTACACCGTCGGCCAGACCCGGGAGACCCCGGGCGTCGAGCGCGGGGTGGCCGTCGACATCGTCGTCGAGCCCGGCGTCTACGCCGACGAGCTCGAGGAGCTGTTCACTTGGTTCGAGGAGGTCTGGTATTCCGACCGCACCCTGATCCAGGTCGACGTCTACGACTCCGAGGCGGCCGCCGCCGCGCTCAACTACGACGCCGAGCGCGTCCTGGCCACTTTCCGCTACACCGCCCCCGCCCACCGCGAGGTCGAGATCTACGAGCGGCGTCTCGTCGCCGGTCAGCGGACCAACCCCCGCGAGGAGTTCCGCTCCGGCACCCACAGCGTCTACCTGGGGCCCAAGAGCCGGATGTTCTCCAGCCAGCAGCAGGCCCAGTACCTGCGCAAGATGATGGAGGATCAGCCCAACAAGCAGGTCTACGAGGTCTCCTGGCTCTCCAACGCCTCGAAGGTCGTGCTGACCTACGATGTCACCGGCCGGACCCTGGTCCGGGTGCGCGAGGGCATCGGGCGCGAGATCTGGAGCGAGTTCACCCCGGAGCGCCTCGAGCAGGCCGCCATGGGTGGCGGCTTCGGCGGCAGCGCCGTTCACGGCGAGGATTACATCCGTTTGGACGAGACCGACGCCCAGTAGCTCCTGCGCATTATGAAGGATCATCGAGACGGGCCGTCAGGCCCGTCTTTTTCTTGACAAATATTATCAACTTCAACTATTATTGCTCTGTGTATGTTGATTGCACTAACTTACTTCAAACCTCGGACGACCTTAAAAGGGGCGGAAAATGAAACGGATGCTGTTGCTCGTTTTGGCTTTGGCCTTAGTTGCACCTGCAACCGCCGATGATTGGCACATCGAAACGGTGGATTCGGACGGATATGTTGGCCGGTATACCTCTTTGGCGCTGGATTCCAGCGGCTACCCGCATATTTCATACAACAATTGGGGCGACGTCGACCTCAAGTACGCCGTCTGGAACGGCGCGAGCTGGGAGCTCCAGACGGTGAGTTCGAACGGCTATGTAGGCGAGTACACCTCCCTGGCGCTGGATTCCAGCGACCACCCCCACATCTCGTACTACGACTACGACGACCTCCTCAAGTACGCCGCCTGGAACGGCGCGAGCTGGGAGTTCCAGACGGTAGATTCGGGTGGTGATGCCGGAACCTACACCTCCCTGGCGCTGGATTCCAGCGACCACCCGCACATCTCGTACTTCTACTATGCCAACGACGACCTCAAGTACGCGGATTGGAACGGCGCGAGCTGGGAGCTCGCGACAGTGGATTCGGGTGGTGAAGTCGGCCGGTACACCTCCCTGGCGCTGGATTCCAGCGGTAACCCCCACATCTCGTACTACGACGATACCAACGAAGATCTCAAGTATGCCGCCTGGAACGGTGCGAGCTGGCAGATCGAGACGGTGTATACGGGTGGTGATGTCGGCCGGCACACCTCCCTGGCGCTGGATGCCGGCGGTAACCCCCACATCTCGTACTACGACGATTCCAACGACGATCTCAAGTACGCCGCCTGGAACGGTGGGGACTGGGATCTCGATACCGTGGATTGGTCGGGTTCCCTAGGCCGGTACAACTCCCTGGCGCTGGACTCCAGCGGCAACCCGCACATCTCATACTACGACGCCACCAACGAAGACCTCAAGTACGCGTATTGGAACGGCGCGAGCTGGGAGATCGAGACGGTGGATTCGGATGGTGATGTAGGCGAAGACACCTCCCTGGCGCTGGATTCCAGCGGCTACCCGTATATCTCTTACTACGATGGTGCCAATTACGATCTCAAGTTCGCCACCACCCGCCCGGACTGGGATATAGAGGATGTTGAACTAACAGCTTCGCCCGAGGATGACGGCGTTCTGCTGGGCTGGAGCATCAGCGGCGATCTGCCCGCCGGTGTCCGTGTCCTGCGCGGGGTGGATGATCCCGTCGCCGTGTCGGGCTCGCTGGACGGCACGACCCGCCGCTGGCTGGATCGGGACGTCGAGCCCGGCGGGAGCTACGTCTACTGGCTCGAAACAACGGATAGCGCGGGCCAGGTGCAAAGATTCGGGCCGACGGCGGCCGTCGACGTGCCGGAGCAGGCGCAGCGCTTGACCCTCGATGAACCGTACCCCAACCCGGCGGCTAACAGCGTCAGCATCGCCTTCACCCTGCCCGAGGCCCAGCGCGTCAGCCTGAGCGTCTACGACCTGGCCGGGCGCCGGGTGGCCACGCTGAGCGAGGGCGAACTGCCCGCCGGACGCCACGAGGTCGCCTGGAACTGCGCCGCCGAGGCCGCCGGCGTCTACCTGCTGCGCCTGGAGACGCAAGGCGAGGCGCTCAGCCGCCGGATCGTCGTCGGCCGGTAACGAGTTGTTGATATAGCGGCACACGGGCGGGATTAACATCCCGCCCCTATCGGTATGCCGGCCGGGGGCGTCCTACAGGGATGTTTAGCAACGGCGGGGCTTCCGCCCCGCCGTCGTTCACAATCCGTCACACCGGCCTAATAGCCGTCGTCATAGTAGTAGTAATCGACGTCGGTGTCGGCCATGTTGTTGATGATGTTCATCGAGGTCTCGTGCTGCATCATCATGGTGTCGTACATGATGTCGTAGCTGGCCTGATCCATCGCCCCGCCGCCGGAGCCCGAGGCCGAGGCGCCGCCGCCGGAGTAGTCATATCCGCCCGAGGTGTCGGCGTACTGGTCGTAGCTCTCGTAGGTGGTGTCCGAGGTGCCCCAGGGGTAGAACTGACCGCTGGCGTAGTCGTAGTAGTACCAGAAGTCGTTGGTGGGGTCGTAGGCGTAATAGAAGCCGTTGACCGGTTCGTAGAAGTAGTAGTAGTAACCGTCCGCGGTGGCGTAGAGTCCGGAGGTCTCGTCGTAGTACCAGCCCTCCTGAGCGTAGCAGGCCAGGGCGGTGAAGACCAACAGCAGGAGCAGGGCTTTTTTCATTCTTCCTCCAGGTGGTGGATGGCTGTCCCGGAATTCTGGGCCCGGCCTAATAGTCGGGCTCGTCGGTATAGTAGTAGTAATCGGCGCTGCCGTCGATGGCCTCGATGGCGTTCATGCTGGCGGCGTGCTCCTCGTTGAGGACGTTCATCATGGTGTTGTAGGTGCTCTGGTCCATCTCGCCGCCGCCGCCGCCGCCGGCGTAGCCCGAGCCGGCGTAGTCGTCGTAGGAGTTGTAGGTGCTGGTCGAGGTGCCGTAGGGATAGTACTGACCGGTGGCGTAATCGTAGTAGTAGTAAACGTCGGTGGCGGGCTCGTAGGCGTAGTAGATGCCGTAGTAGGGCGAGTAGAAGTAGTAGTAATAGCCGTCGGAGGTTACATAGTTCCCGCTGGCCTCGTCGTAGTACCAGCCGGAGTAGTCCTGGGCGCCGGCGGCGACGACGAAGACGAACAACAACAGCAGCAGGGTGGACTTGCGCATGGTTTATCTCCCGGTTTGCGGTGGAACCGCAGGTTAGGTTGAAGCGACTGTGGTGTCGCGTTATCAGCTTCAGCTTATAAGAGTATAGCGACGCCGCGAGAATTTCACTGTTAACTTCGTCACACACGCCCCGGTTGTCTAGCCGGTTGTCTAGGAGGATGGGCTTTGTTACTATTTGAGCCTTGTTTTTTCTTCTCCTTCATCCGTTCGCTTCGCGCCAGCCGGGAGACTGACAATGGGTAAGGATAAACCGCAGCTGCTCAAACCCCAGGGACCGGCCAAGTGGAACCGCCGCTCGGCCTTCATCCTGGCGGCCATCGGCTCGGCCGTCGGCCTGGGCAATGTCTGGCGCTTCCCCTTCGTCTGCTACGAGAACGGGGGCGGCGCCTTTCTGATACCCTACCTGGTGGCCATCATCACCGCCGGCATCCCGCTGATGATCCTCGAATTCAGCCTGGGACACAAGATGGCCTCGGGTGCGCCGATCAGCTTCGCCAAGGCCCGCAAGAAAGCCGAGTGGGTCGGTTGGCTGATGGTCATCGTCGGCTTCGTGATCACCATCTACTACGCCGTGATCATGAGCTGGTGCTTCAACTACGTCTTCCAGGCCATCAACAGTCTGGGCTGGGGCAACGATCCCAGCGGCTTCTTCAATGAAACCCTGTTGCAGGCCACGGGAGGTCCGGGCTCCATCGGGGGCTTGAGCTGGCCCCTGGTCATCGGGCTGATCCTGACCTGGGTGGCCATCTACTTCGCCATCCGCAAAGGCGCCCGCAGCGTGGGCAAGGTCGTCCTGCTGACCGTGCCGTTGCCCTGGCTGCTGCTGGTGATCATGGCCGTGCGCGGGGTAACCCTCGAGGGCTCGGCCGCCGGGTTGAATTACTTCCTCAACCCCGACTGGAGCAGGCTCCTCGACCCCGGCGTCTGGCTGTCGGCCTACGGCCAGGTCTTCTTCAGCTTCTCCCTGGCCTTCGGGGTGATGATCACCTACGCCAGCTACCTGCCCAAGAAGTCCGACATCAACAACAACGCCGTGATCATCAGCCTCTCCGACGCGGCGACCAGCTTCCTCGCCGGGCTGACCGTCTTCGCCACCCTGGGTTTCCTGGCCCGCACCGGCCATCAGACCGTCGGGGAGGTGATGACCGGCGGACCGGGTCTGGTTTTCGCCGTCTACCCGACGATCTTCAACCAGATGCCCTTCTGGCCGGGCTTCTTCGCCGCCATCTTCTTCATCATGCTGCTGCTGTTGGGCATCGACAGCGCCTTCAGCCTCGTCGAGGCCAAGGCCGAGGCCTGGATCACCAAGCTCGGCCTGCGCCGCAAACCCACCCTGCTGGTCATCTGCACCATCGCCATGCTGTTCGGACTGTTCTTCGCCACGGGCTCCGGTATCTACTGGCTGGACATCGTCGACAACTTCATCAACAAGTTCGGCCTGGTGCTGGGCGGCCTGTTCGAATGCATCGTGCTGGGCTGGCTCTACGGCTCGCGCAAGCTGCGCGAGTACGCCAACAAGCAGTCCGAGATCCGCATCGGCCGCTGGTGGGACTTCATGATCAAGTACTTCACCCCGCTGATCCTGCTGGTGACCTTCGGCCTGGATCTTTACCGCACCATCAGCGAGGGCTACGGCGGCTATCCCGACTGGGCCGTCTTCGTCGGCGGCTGGGCCGTGGTGGCCGTTATCTTCGCCCTCAGCTTCATCTTCAGCCGCATCCGCTCCAACAAGCAGGCGGCCCCGGTGGCCGCGGGGGGGGGGTCCGATGTCTAACCTCAGAACCGTCACCATCTTGCTGCTGCTGAGCGCCACCCTCCTGGCGGCCCAGCCCCCGGGCGAGGGCGAAGCCCTCGTCGCCGCCAGTGACCAGCCCTGGCTCGAGGAGCCCGACCACATCCTGGCCCACCAGCAGCGCCTCGAGCTGCTGCGCGCCCTGCGTTCCGGGGAGCTGAGCCTCGAGGACGCCGCCGACGCCCTGGCCGAGGCCGTCGCCGATCCCTTCGAGGATCCCGAGCTGCGCCGGTGGGCCGCCGACGCCCTGGCCGGGCTGACCGTCGAGATCGAAGTCGAGGGCGAGACCGTCGAGCAGCCCCGGGCCCTGGCCGCCGCCCTGACCGCCGCCGTCGTCGAGGGCGAGGACCTCGGCTGGGTGCGCTCCTACCTGCGACCCGCCTGCCTGGAGCGCGTCGGGTTGGCCTGCGGCCTGCTGGCCCTGATGACCGACCCCGCCGCCGTGCCCCTCCACCAAGAGCTGGCCCGCGACTTCTCCCTCGGGGAGGACGTCCGGCTGACCGCCGTCGGCTCGATCGGCAGCGCCGAGGGCCGGCACGCCTACCGGGTTTTGACCGAACTGGCCGCCGATCCCACCCTGCCCGACGCCCTGCGCGTCGCCGCGATGACCACCCTGGCGCCCATCGGCTACGACGAGGGCCGGGCCTTCCTCGAAGAGCAGCTCGCCGCCGCCGATTCCCCCGCCCTGCGCACCGGCGCCGCGGCCGCCCTCGAACTCCTCGACCAGACCGCCGTGATGACCCCCGGCGCCTGGATCATGCTGGCCCTGGGCTTCCTGCTGCTCTTCGGCGGCGCCGTCCTGTTCATCATCATCGCCACCCGTCGCGCCACCCCCCACGTCTTCTCCGACGAGGGCGACGAAGAGGACGGGGGCGCGGCGTGAGCGATCCCCGCCCCCTGAGCCGCCTGCTCAACTCCGCCCTGGCGAGTAAGAAGCTGCGCCGCGAGGTCGCCCTGGCCCGCCTGCGCGGCGACTGGACCGGCCTCGTCGGCCCCGCCGTGGCCCGGCGCACCGAGCTGGCCGTCTCGGGGCGCGAACTCGTCGTCCGCTGCGGCGACGCCGAATGCCGCCGGCTGCTCGAGGAGCTGCTGCCGCGCATCCGCGTCCGCCTCGACGAACTGTTTACCGGCGAGCTGACCTCCCTGCGCCTGGTCGAGTGACCGCCGCCCTTGACAATTACTCAGCAGCGTGTAAAACTAAGTTAGTTTAAATGGCTGCCTTCAATACCCTCAAGCAATCGATTCTCCGAATACTCTCCACCTCTAATCCCGAGGCTCATATGCGCCCGCCTTTTACACTGGCTTCTCTTCTAATCACATTGGCGCTGCTAATGGGCATCGCTAGTTGTGCCGATACCCTGATTATCCCCGATTACGATGGTGAAATAACACTTTTTCAGGCGATTGAGTTGTCTCTCGGTTTCCTATACGAGGAAGGCCTGTATCATCAAGGCGATGCGGTCGCCCTTAATAATGTCGAGGTTGACCTGAATCAGGAGGGGACAGCTACTGATTGGATAATAACGATCTGGATTAACGACGATTGCTATCGTATTATGATTTTTGATACGGATGTTACAGGCTTTGCTTATCGTATACCATTAGACGATCAAAAAATATTACTTGGTGGTATGTATGACACACCCGATATTGCAAATCATATAAATGAAATTCTTTCATTGCCTTTAGGCACAATTTATTATGAGCTAATTGCTTATAATGCTGATAGGCATTATCCCTTTTGGAGAAGTGAAATATTTGAATATACTAGCTCATCAGACTATTATACTGGAGAAAATACTTTTTTATATATAGACAATAATCTTGATATTGTAAAGTGTAAAATAATTTACGACTATGGTTCTATTATTGAGTTTAGCTCATTATTAGAGGCTGACAATTCCTTTTCTTATATCTATTCATCCGATACTATAACATATAATATAATTGGAAATGAGATATCAGAAACTAAATGGAATATATACGCTGATATAATGACCATGAGACACGATGGCCTAATACACATCGTTATTGATGAAATTCTTAATTATGTCAATTCAGAAGATGATATATATAATATATATTTAATAATTGATCCTTATACATTAAATTATGATTTACACCTCTCTTAAAGGATAAAAGATGAAAAGATACACCTTTATATTATTCATTATACTTGCATGTATATTATTAGCGTGCGACAATAGTGTACTCACAATTCCTGAATCTGATATAGTCCATACTACATATGAAGAAATACTAAATATAGCGCTAAAGGAATTAACAGATAGGCAACTATATGAAGAAGGCGAGCCTTACAAATTAGGTGAAATAGCGTGTAACCTAAACACAGACGGTAGATCATACGGCTGGGAAATTATAATTACAGTTATTGACAGTTATTATATGAAGTACACAGGAGATATTATTATGGAATTCAATGAAGTGCAGAATAGCAATCTAATTGAACCAGATGGGATTATTAATACTCCAGATTTAGTGAATATAATTTTAGATGTATATAATGATATAGCTATGCCGGTTAACGTATATATGTGTAGCGAGAGCGCATATTATGAGAATCCACATTGGCTTATTAGAGATATTTCTATATATGACGCTAATTCAATTTTATATAGAGAATATTTAGGTAATGAGGGCTATCAGTATGTTCATTTCAGGCGTTATATGGAAACGCCCTATATATACGGCAAGACAATGATACTATTGAATACAGGTAGTTATCATACATTCGACTTTTGGGATGGGGAGCCAGATAATACTAGTTTTTATTACGAATATTATTACTATAGCGATTGGGGCGAATTTGAACAATTCTATGAATCAAGGCTTGAGCTTGTGGACGGATACATGCAAAATAATTCGTATACTGTATTTGCGCAATATGAATATGAACTATTCGATGGATATAAAAACTATTATTACTATGGCTCCGATACCTTCACCGCCGAGTTGGTCGACACCGAGTACGGCGCCTGGATGGAGGGCGTAGTGGCCGTCGACGCGTATACCGGCGAGATCGTCTACTGCGGCCCGGTGATCGAATAAGCCGCCGTGACCCTATCGAACGACCCGCCCCCCGGGGCGGGTTTATGGTATTCTGACACGGACACTCAGCTCCACGGTATCCC
>WJLX01000126.1 GCA_014728225.1 Candidatus Coatesbacteria bacterium
CGTTTCTTCCGGCTAAGCGTTCCGGCGGCGGCCGCAGCCAGGGCGGTCGGCATATCCGCGAAGACAGTCTCCAAATGGTGGCAGATCAACGGCATCGAGAACTTCCGGGGCTGTGCCGAGCGACGGTCGACAGTCCACCGCTCAGGTTAGATGATGCCCTATCCCATCAGGGACATCTACTCCTATCCCGTTCAACTACTCCTATCCCGTTCAACACCATGCACTTAGGTAAGCTCAAAAACCACGATTACGGCGGTCGGTACAACCGCTGCTTCCGATGCCCGCAATCAGCCTTTCGCTGGATTTGAGACAGCGGTAACCACCATCTGCCGGATGCTTCGCGAGCGCGCAGGTGCCAAGCTTTTGCTGAATCTGGCTGACAGCTCCAGTAAAGCAACTAAGCCGCGTCAAGTCAAGGCCGCCTTGTCAGCGCGCCGAACCGGGGGTATAATCGACCGGTAAACCCTGCGGCTGGAACCCCTGACGAGCAAAGGAAGGCCATGCGGCGTCTACTCCTGATGGTGATTGCGACGGCGGTGTTGCTGACTCTGGCGGGTTGTGATGAAACCGGGGACGAACTCGGACCGACCTACGACTACATGCCCTTGGACACCGGCTCGCGCTGGGACTACGAGTGGGGCCTGGCCGACGGCGACGATCTGTCCCTCGAGGCCACCGCGCGGGACGGCGGTGACTGGACCGTAGAGCAGACCATCGGCGACGACGTCGAAAACCAGACCTGGGTCCACACCTCCGGCGGTGAGCTGCGGGTCACCCGCCCCGGCCGCCAGAACCACCGCGTTATCCTCAAGACACCGATCAGCGTCGGCACCGACTGGACCTACCTCGACGACGACGGGATCAATTGGATCGGCCGGATCGTCGATATCAACGCCAGCTTCGATCTGCCCGCGGGCAGCTACGAGGACCTGGTGCTGGTGGCACTCCATCCCGATTACGAGGGTTGGACCGATTATATGTACAAGGAGAACCTGTGGTTCGCCGAGGGCGTCGGTCTGGTGCGCGTGGCCGTCGATGACGACGACGACGACTACAACTCCGACTACCTCTGGGAGCTCGGCGCGGTGCAATAAACCCGGCAAACGCGTCACAAGCACACGACGAGGCCCGCCCGGCCTCGTCGTTTTAGCGGGTTGCAGCTAACGCAGCCGCGCGAACCCGTCGACAGTCCCCCGCACCCCGGCCCGTCACGCTTCTTGCACCCCGAGGTCGCCTTAGCGGCGACCTCGGGCAACAAGCGCGCCGGGCCTTCAGCGTTGCGCGCCCGTCCGGCGTGTCTCTCATCGACCGGCGTGAGTGCAGGTCGGGCCGTTGTCGAGGGCCGGCGCTGTTTTTGCGACGACGGGCCGCGCGGGCCCGTCGTCGCATTAAAAAACCGTGACGTCCCGGCGCCGGGGTTACTCGTTCTTGCGGCGCAGGGAGAAGCGGCGCTGATCCTCCTCGGTGACCAATTGGCCCTGACTGAAGGCCAGGCCGTAGATCCGGCTGACGCCGGGCTCGTCCATGGTCACGCCGATCAGGGTGTCGGCGGCCTCCATGGTGCGGCGGTTGTGGGTGATGACCAGGAACTGGCTGCCGCCGAGGTGGCGGCGCAGCAGGCGCAGGAAGCGGTCGACGTTGGCGTCGTCGAGGGGGGCGTCGATCTCGTCGAGGATGCTGAACGGGCTGGGCTTGACCTCGAAGAGGGCGAACAGCAGGGCGATGGCGGTCAGGGCGCGCTCGCCGCCGGAGCGGGAGATGAGTTGCTGGAGGCCCTTGCCCGGCGGTCGGGCGTAGATCTCGACACCGGCTTCGAGGGGGTCGTCGTCGGTCAGCTTGAGTCGGGCTTCGCCGCCACCGAAGAGGAAGCGGAAGGTGTTCTCGAAGTTGACGACCACCTGGTTGAAGGTGGCCAGGAAGCGTTCGGTGGCCTCGGCGTTCAGCTTTTTGATCGAGGTCCGCAGGCGGCGGTCGCTTTCGCGCAGCTCGTCGCGCCGCTCGCGCAGGTAGTCGCGCCGGGTCAGGCTTTCCTCGTAGCTTTTGCGGGCGTGGAAGTTGATCTCGCCCAGGCGGTTGCGCCGCTTCTCCAGCTTGCCGATCTCGGTGTGGGCGGCGCTGAGGTCGAAGGCGTCGGGCAGTTCGAGCTCGAGCAGCTCGTGCCCGGTGTGTTCGCGAGCTTCATCTTCTAGCCGATTGCTCTCGTCGGCGACGCCCTTCTTTTCCAGCTCGAGGGCGGAACGGCGCTGGCGCAGCTCGCCCAGGCGGGCGTTGGCCGCGGCGCGGCTCTCGGTCAGTCCGCCGAGTTCTTCGCCCAGTTCGTTGAGGGCGCGGCGCAGCTCGATGAGGTGCTGCTCGTCGGATTCCTTGCCCAGGGTCAGCTCGGCCAGGCGGCTGTTGAGTTCCTCGAGGTCCTGATCGGCTGCGGCGTCCTCCTCTTCGATTTCCCGTTCGGCGGTTTCTACGTCCCGGCGACGTCGCTCGTTATCGCTCAGGGCGGCTTCGACGCGTTGCAGTTCGTCGGCGACGGAGTCCAGGTCGGAATCCAGCCGCTGCAGTCCCAGCTTCTCCTCGGCGACGGTCTCGCGCAGGGCGTCCAGGCGGGCGCTGGAGCGATCGCGCTCCTTGAGCGCTACGTCGTGTGCCGCGCGCAGCTCGCGTTGTTCGGCACCGTCGTCGGTCTCGGGGGCCGGTTCGGCGTCGAGAGCTTCAAGCTCGAGGTCGGCGCGGCGTCGGGCGGCGGCTGTTTCCTGGCGGCGCTCGTCCAAACGCTTCGTTTCGCGCCGGCGGTTATCGGCGGTTTCCCGGGTTCGCTCCAGTTCCAGTCGGGTTTGCGAGACCTGCTCCCGCAACTGCTCCAGGGCGCTGGAGGAGGCCGAAAACTCGTCACGCAGCTCGTTTTCGCGGGCCCTGGCCGCCTCGTACTGTTGCTTCAACGTCGCCAGGTTGTCGCGCAGTTGTTCCAGTTCTCGTTCCCGGCCCAGCAGGCCGCCGGAGCCGGAGCGGGCGCCGCCGCCGGAGATCGCTCCGGAGGATTCGACCAGCTCGCCGTCCAGGGTCACCAGACGCCGGAAGCGCACCCGGTCGCGCCAGGCGCGCAGCAGGGCCGTGGCCGACGCCATGTCCTCCAGCACCAGGGTGCCGCCGAGGGCGAACTCGATCGCCGGAGCGACCTCGTCGGCGAAGTCGACCAGGCCGAGGACGTCGCCGATCAGGCCGGGCTGCTGGATCTGCTTGGCGCAGTAGATCGGCCGCCGGGGGCGGATCAGGTCCAGGGGCAGGAAGCGCACCCGGCCGGCGCGCAGGCGCTTGAGCAGCTCGATGGCCGCCGCAGCGGCGTTCTCGTCGGCGCAGACCACGGCCTGGGCGGTGAAGCCCAGGGCGGCCTCGACGGCGGCTTCGTAGCGTTTGTCCGTGCGAACGAGTTGGGCCACGGCGCCGAGGGTACCGCCGAGCTTCTGCTTGTCGGCGGCCGCCAGGACCACGGTGACGGCGCGTTTGAAGCCCTCGTTACGGTCGTAGAGGCGTTCCAGGCTGGCGAACTGCGTCTGGGCCCGGGTCAGCTCCTCGAGCTTACTACGGGTCTCGGTGGCGGCACGGCTGATTTCCCGGTTGCGCTCATTCTGGCGCTCGAGGGCTTCGTCGAGGCGCTCCTGTAACTTCTCCAGGCGGCCCTCGAGCTTGGCGGCTTCGTCGACGGCGTCCGTTTGGGCCAACTCGGCGGTCTCTTCCTCCAGAGCGGCGAGTTCAGCGTCCAAACGCTGGAGCTCGCGCTCCAGCTCGCGCCGCCGGGCCCGCGCCTCGGCGAGATCGCGCTCCCGCCCCGCGGCGCTTTCGACGGCGCGCATCAACCTGGCGCCCAGTTCGACGCTGCGGCGTTCCGCTTCCTCGAACTCACCGCGCAATCCGCTCAACTCGGCTTCGAGATGGGCCAGCCGCTCCTCGGCGGTCTGGTGTTCCCGCCGACGGTCCGCCAGGCTTTCCTCGGCCGTGGCGTGTCGCTCCTCGAGGGCCGCGCGCTGCTCGGTGAGCTCTTCGCGCTCCCGTTGCAGCTCGCGCGCTCGACGGCGGCGCTGAGTGCGGCGGTCCTGGTTGAGGCTCAGCCGGTGCTCGTAGTCCTTGACCTCCTCCAGGGAGCGGTAGCGGCGATCCTCGGCGGCGTTGACCCGCTCGCGCGCCTCGATCTGGCGCGTCCGCAGCTCGGTCAGCTCGCCCTCCAGCCGGGTGAAGTCGGCCTCCGCGCCCAGGATGGCGTCGTCGAGTTCCGCCAGCTCGCCGTCCAGCTCCTCCAGGCGACCGCGACGACCCTCCCAGTGGAACCGCAGGGTCAGGGCCCGGAAGCGGTGGATCTGCTCGCCCAGGCGCCGGTGATGCTCGACCTTGCGCACCTCGCGCTTGAGGGAGCGCAAATGTTTGGCGATCTCGTCCAGCCGTTCGTCGAGGCGCAGCAGCTGGTCGACGGTTTCACCGAGCTTGCGCTCAGCCTCGGCGCGCTGGGCCTTGTAGCGCCCGATCCCGGCGGCCTCGTCGAAAACGCCGCGGCGCTGGCGCGGATCGCGGGAGAGGATCTGATCCACCTGGGCCTGCTCGATCAGCGAGTAGGCCCGGGTGCCGATCCCCGTGTCGGTCAGCAGGCCGGTGATATCTTTGAGCCGACAGGGTTTCTTGTTCAACAGGTAGGCCGACTCGCCGGAACGGAACAACCGCCGGGTGATCAGAACCTCCTCGAAGGGGGCGTCGAGGAGGTGGCTCTCGTTGGACAGCAGCAGGGAGACCTCGGCCATCCCGAGGGGTTTGCGTTCCTCGGAACCGGAGAAGATCACGTCGCTCATCTGGCCGCCGCGCAGATTCCGCGCGCTCTGCTCACCCAGGGCCCAGCGAACGGCGTCGGAGATATTGGTCTTGCCGCAGCCGTTGGGGCCGACGATGGCCGTCATCCCCTCGCGCAGGTCGAGCTCGAGGGGATCGCAGAAGCTCTTGAAGCCGGAGATGTAGATGCGCTTGAGGAACACGGACGGCGACTCGCTGGCTGTCGGCGGAGGTCGGATGGGCCGGTCGGGGGAAGGGGTATTATAACCTACGAACGGGCGTTAGTGAAACTCCCGCGCCGCCTTGCCAGCCGATAAGTTTTGTGCAATCATGTGCCACGAATGTCGAGCGGATTGCCGTAGAATTTCCTGCGTTGGTTATCCAGCTCAGCCGTTGCTCTCGGCTCCGGCGGCGGTGACCAGCCTGCTGGATAGAGATTTCGCTGCCGATCATCCTCAGAGATCAAGCTTAGCATCCCACGGGAAGGAACATCGATGAAAAGAACCCTGAAGAAGCGAGCCTTGCAGACCGGCATCCTGCTAATCGTCTTTCTCGTCGGCGCGGCCGGCGCCGGTTTCGCAATCCCTCTCGATCCGGCCTATCCGGGAGCTTGGTACGAGGATCCTCTGGCCGCCGAGATGGAGGCCAAGGCGACCAACGCTCTAAAGGCCGCCGGCGACGTCGAACCGCCCGCCGTCGGCTTCGATCAGGTCCATTTGGATCTCGACCTCGAGCTGAGCTATTACGGGCCCAACG
The DNA here is from genome assembly GCA_014728225.1 of Candidatus Coatesbacteria bacterium. Lineage (NCBI taxonomy): Bacteria > Candidatus Coatesiibacteriota > Candidatus Coatesiibacteriota bacterium. The sequence goes on from WJLX01000126.1 coordinate 5,563, forward strand.
ACGGCTACCTCGAGGGCACGGCCGCCTGGACCATGGAAAGCACCACGGCGGGTCTGGACGAAATCGAGTTACAGCTCGACGAGCTGACGGTCAGCGCGGTCTCCGGTGACGCAACCTCCTTCGACCATGTCGGCAACACCCTGACCATCTACCTCGACGGTGCCTACGACGATGGTGAGCAGTTCAGCGTCTCGATCGACTACGCCGGCGAGCCCACCGCCGGGATGTACTTCGACGACGCCAACGGCGGCCTGATCCACACCTTCACCGAGCCCTACGATTCCAGCCACTGGTTCCCCTGTTACGACATGCCCGACGACCGCTTCACCTGCGACCAGCACTACACGGTGCGCGATGACTGGCTGGCGGCCTCCAACGGCGACGAGCTGCCCACGGTCGTCGATAACGGCGACGGCACCAAGACCTTCAGCTGGGAGCTGACCTACGAGGTTCCGACCTACCTGGTGGCCATGGCGGCCTCGGACTACGCCTTCTTCACCGATTACTTCGACCTGGGCTCCGGCGACCAGCCAGTCCATAATTGGGTCTACCGGGATCACCAGGCCGCGGCCGAGGAGGACCTGGGGATCACCCCGGAGATGGTCGAGCAGGTCTCCACCTGGTTCACCGATTACAAGTATCCGCGCTACGGTCACATGATCACCGAGATCGGCGGGGCGATGGAGCATACGACGACGACGTCGCTGAGCTCCAGCTGTATCACGGGCGCCCACGACTACGACTGGATCGTCGTCCACGAGCTGGGCCATCAGTGGTTCGGCGACTGGATCACCTGCGAGACCTGGGAGGATATCTGGCTCAACGAAGGCTTCGCCTCCTACACCGAGGCTTTGTGGGCCGAGCACCTCGACGGCCAGCCCGGCCTGGAAAGCTACATGCAGTACTTCAAAAACCGCTACTTCTATGAGGACGGCTACCGGCGCTATCCCGTCTACGATCCCGATTATCTCTTCGGCACCACGGTCTACAAGAAGGGCGCCTGGGTACTGCACATGCTGCGCCACCTGGGCGACGACGCCACCTTCTTCGCCATGCTGCAGGAGTACGTCGACGCCTACCCCAAAGGTACGGTGCTGACAGCGGAGTTCATCGACACCGCCGACGATTACTACGGCGGCGACGGCGCCCTGGATCAGTTCTTCTGGCAGTGGGTCTACATGGCCGGCTACCCGGAATACGAGATGCTGACCTGGACCGAAGCCGCCGGGGGGCAGACGATCGTCCACGTCGAGCTGGAGCAGGTCCAGTCCACCGCCGACGACACCCCGGAGGTCTTCGTCACCCCCATCGACCTGAAGATCGTCACCACGGCGGGGGAGTACGAGGTGGTCTTCAATAACGACCAGCGCGTCGACGCCCGGCATTATTACGTCGACGGCGAGCTGATCCGGGTGGAGTTCGATCCCGACGGCTGGCTGCTGTACAAGATGAACTACAGCGACGCCCCGCTGGTCAGCCTGGACGCCGCGGCCGGAGAGGACGGCCTGTTGTGCAGTTGGAGCATCGAGGGCGCCGCCGTCGCCGTCGATCTCTACCGCCTGACGGAGCTGGGTTCGACCAAACTCAACGGGAACGACCTGCCGACGACGGGTTCCTTCCTCGATCGACCCGAGCGGGCCGGCAGCTACGCCTACCGTCTCGAGGTCGTCGACGCCGACGGCGAGCGCTACACCTTCTCCACCGGCGAGCTGGACTGGATCCGCTCCGGCGCGCCCCTGGAGTTGGCCGCCCCCTGGCCCAGTCCGGCCCGGGACGAGGTCAACCTGTCGTTCACCCTGCCGACGGCCGGTCCCGTCGAGCTGGCCGTCTACGACCTGGCCGGCCGCCGGGTGGCCACCCCCCTGCGCGGCGACTACGCCGCCGGCCGCCACCAGGTCAGTTGGTCGGCCGGCGGACTGAGCGGCGGCGTCTACCTGCTGCGACTGGAAACCGTCGACGGCGCCGTAACGAACCGGATGGTCAAGACCGAGCGCTGAGCGGGTCTGGTTAGACCCCGGACGAGGTGCTACAATGGGTGTTCCGCGACACGACGGCCGTCCGCCGCCGCTGCGCGGAACACCCGCTTATCAGCGCCCGTAGACAGCCTAGGAGCCCCGTGAGTCATCGCAGCCCCAGCAGCGCCGATCTGGAACGCCTCCTCGTAGGTGTACAGAAACCCGCCCGCTATGTAGCCGCCGAGTACGGCGCCTGGAAGAAGGACCCCGCCGGTCTCGTCAATGTGGTCTGGTGCTTCCCCGACATCTACGAGATCGGCATGAGCCATCTCGGGGGACGCTTGATCTACGATCGGCTCAACCGGCGCGGGGATGCCGCCTGCGACCGGGCCTTCATGCCCTGGACCGATATGGAGGAGCTGCTGCGGCGGCGGAATTGGGACCTGTACTCCCTGGAGCAAGTGCGGCCGCTGGCCGCCTTCGACATCATCGCCGTCACTCTTTCCTACGAGCTGTCCTACACCAACTTCCTCCACCTGCTGGAGCTGGCCGGTCTGCCTCTGGAGGCGGCGGAGCGCCGGGCCGATCCCCGCTTGCCCCTGGTGGTGGTCGGCGGTCCGGCGCTGCTCAATCCCGAACCCCTGGCCCCCTTCTACGACGCCGCCCTGATCGGCGAGAGCGAGACTTTCTGGGACGAACTCGTCGAGCTGGTCAAGCTCCACCGTGACACCGACGGTCTGGACAAGCCGGCTCTGCTCGAGGAGCTGGCCGCCGTCGACGGCGTCTACATCGGTGAACGGGTGGCTGTGGAAACGGAACCGGCGGCGGGCTGGTCGGTGCCGGTTCCGGCGGCCCCGTCGACCAACCGGCGCCTGGCCGAGCTCGAGCCGCGCCTCGAGCGGCCCCTGGTCCCCGGGGTGGACATCGTCCACGACCGGGTGACCCTCGAGGTGATGCGTGGTTGCACCGGGGGCTGCCGTTTCTGCCAGGCCGGGATGACCTACCGCCCCGTGCGCTCCCTCGACGCCGCCGAGGCCTTCACGGAGCTTCAGCGCCAACTGCGTCTGACCGGGTACTCCGAGGCCAACGTCTCCAGCCTCTCCTCGACGGACTGGCGCGGTCTGGCCGGGTTGATCGAGCGGATGATGACCGAATTCGGCCCTAAGGAGCCCAAAGTCAGCTTTCCCAGCCTGCGGGTCTCCGAGACGGTTGTCCAGTTGGAGAGCATGCTGACGGGTCGCCGGCGGGGCAGCCTGACCATGGCCCCTGAGGCCGGAAGCGAGCGCCTGCGGCGGATCATTAACAAGCCCCTGTTTACCAACGCCGAGGTCATCGAGCTGGCCGGGCGGATCTTCGCCGCCGAGTTCTCCACTGTAAAGCTGTACTTCATGTTCGGGCTCCCTGAAGAGACCGACGAGGACCTGGCGGCCCTGGTCGAGCTGGCTCGGGCCTGTGCCCGACGCGCCGGTAACAAGCAGCGGGTCAACGTCGCCCTGTCGCCCTTCATTCCCAAGCCCCACACCCCCTTCCAATGGGCGCCCCAGGCGCCGCTCGAGGAACTCGAACACCGGTTGAGCTGGCTGCTGGAGCGCCTCAAGGGCCGGCGCCTCAAGGCCAAGTGGAACAGCCCGCGGCAGGCCGTCGTCGAGGCCGCGTTGAGCCGGGGCGACCGCAGAACGGCCGCGGCCTTGCGTGAAGCCCATCGCCGCGACGCCCGCTTCGACGCCTGGGACGAGTTCTTCGACCTCGACCGCTGGCGTGAGGCCTTCGCCGCCGTCGGGCTGGACCTCCACGCCTACGCCGAGCGCCGCTTCAACCTCGACGAACGACTGCCCTGGGACGCCGTCGACAATCGGGTCAGTCGGCGTTACCTGGCCGAGGAGTACGAGCGCTCCCGCAGCGGCGAAACGACGGCGGACTGCCGCCGCTCCGGCTGCAACGCCTGCGGTATTCCCGCCGACTCCTGCGATACCGGCGGCCTGCTCGAGTTGGACGCCGAACTGGAACGCCTGGTCAACTACCCGCCCGCAACCCGGCAGCCCACCTCCCAGTTGCGCTCCACCGTGCGCTTCGAGTTCACCAAGACCTGGCCGGCTTCCCTTCTCGGCCATCTCGAGCTAAAGAAGGTCCTGGCGCAATCTATCCGCCGGGCCGGTTACCGGCTGCGCCTCTCCTCGGGCTACAACCCCCAGCCCAAGCTGGTCGTGGCCATGCCCCTGTCGTTGGGGGTGGAGAGCCGGGCCGAAGTCGCCGACGTCGAACTGGCCAGTTGGTTCGATTCCGCCACTTTCAACGAACGGCTCAACCAGGCCCTGCCGCCGGGAATGGAGGTCAAGCGCTCCCTCGAACTGCCCCACCGGGCCCCACGGCTGTCTCAAACCGCCGAGTTGGCCACCTATCTGGCCACCTTCGAACATCCCCCCGCCGACCTCCAGCGCCGCCTCGACGCTCTGCTCGCCCAACGGGAAATCTGGGTCGAGCGGGAGAAGAAGGGCGAGACCAAACGGGTCGAGGTCCGTCACTCCCTCGTCGAAGCCCGCAGCCGCGGCGGTCTGCTGAGCTTCACCCTGCGCCTGGAGCCCTCGAAACCCGCCCTGCGCGTCGACGAGTTCTGTGGACCGCTCCTGGAGCTGGACCCCGCTGAACACCCCCGGGTGGTGCGCACGGCGATCCTCGGCGAGGACGAGCGGGGTACCCGCAAGGACCTCTTTTCGCCGGTGTTGCTCAAACCGCGCCGAAAGAAGAAACACCGGCGACGTTAACACGGCGGCCGGGAAAAACAGCCCCGGTTTGAAAACGTCGGGGGAACCTGCCGAACCCCGGAACCGGCACGGTTTTTGCATCTCGGCGACCGTTGGAACGAGGATAACGGTCGGCCTCCGCAAAAACCGTGCCGGTTCCGGGGTTCGGGCGTTGCGGGTCGTCCGCGGCGGGGCGTGGGGCTGTTTTTCCCGGCCTGCTGGGCGATTGCGTCCTGCGCCGTCAGGGTGGTGATGTCCGTTGAGGAGCTCGCCGACCACCCTGACGGGTCCGGAGGAGTACGCGCTGTTTGACCGGTCGCCGAAGACTTGACGGGCTAAGCTCGGTACTGGAGCGGGAAGGGGCGTCGTCGGCGATTAGTGCTGCAAAAATGCGGTTCAGCGGTTACAATATAGATCGTCACCGTATCGACCACACCAGCGCGGCGGCACCGTCGCGCCGACCGAAGGGGGCTGCCTTGCGTTACGCCGCCGTACTTATCCCGCTGTTAGTCTTTATGCTGGTGCCCGCCGTCGCTCAGGAGACCACGGAGGAGTACGATTTCCTCGGCGAGGAGATGATGTACTACGAGGAGAATCCGTTGGAGACGGCGATCGACGAAACACTGTGGTACGAGCCGGCCCAGGACTGGGTCGTCGAGGGTCCGGAGGTGGCCTTCTACGACGCGGAGGATGCGGAGTATTATGTCGCGCGCCTCTACTCCGTCTACCTGTACTACGATACCGAGTGGGGTTATCAAGAAGCGGGCTATCATCTGACCAACAAGACCGCGGACGAGAACCCCGCCGAGAGCGTCGAAAGCCCTTTCGACGGCGACTGGGCTCTGGTGGATGAGCAATTGCGCGGCATCGTTGATTACTACTACACCGAGCCGGTCGACATCGTCGGTCCCGTCGAGGCTGACGGTTACATCTACTACGAGCTGGACGAGTACGGTTTTCATTACATCGAGTGCGGCCTGCCCGTCGATGAGGGCGGCTACGCCAACTTCTGTGTCGAGTGCGACCAGGAGTGGTGGCCGGAGTTGGAGGGTGAGATCCGCGAGATGCTTGAGAGCGGGGTCGAGGCCTGTCTGACCTACCTGGCGGAGAACCAGCCGTAAATGATGAAACCCCGGGCCTTGACGATTGGTTTACTGCTGGTAACGGTGACGTTGTGCCTCGCCGAGGAGGGCGTGCGCAGCGAGGCGGCCGGCATGCTGCTCAGTGCGCCGCCCGATGGTCGACGCTGGGAGGACCGCGGCGACGTTAACGGTCCCGAACTCTACTCCTGGGACGCCGGCGGTCCGCGGATCGGCGCCCTGGCGCTGCGCATCGCCGAGCCGCCGGAGCTGGGGTTCGTCGAGGGACGTCAAGCCGGGGCTTCGGTTCTGCTGGATTATCTGGAGCGGATCGTCGAGGAAAGCTACACGGAGGTTGAGGATCCGGCCGGACCCTACTATTTCGGCGATGACGGCCCCCTGGTGGTTTCCCTGGAGTTCGTTTCCGGAAAACGCTACTATCGGGAGTATCTGATCTGGGACGACTCGAAGCTATACAATCTGACCATTTGGTGCCGTTCGGGCTTGCAGGAGGGGCTGGCGGGAATGCTGGACGCCTTGCTGGCCGGTTTCCGTTGGTGATGCCGCGCCACCCGCTCACTTCCAGTGTTCTACTCCTATCGCTGTTGGCGCTATCGGCGGCGGGGTCGGCTTTCGAGGTGCCCGCCGACGGCCTAGTCGATTGGGCCGGCGCCGTTTTCAGTGTTCCCGGCGCGGGCTGGACGGCCAACGTCGGTGACGAAGCCGTGGTGCTTTACCACGGCGTCCGGGCGGCGGCGGATTTCGTCGTCGTCTCGCTGGAGTCACCGACCCCGGACGCCGGTCTGGGCAAGCTGATCCCCGGAGCCGACGGCGTCGGGCTGCGCGAGGAGCTGACCCGCTATCTGGCCGACTGGTGCGCCCGCCATTACGGCGAGCTGCGTCGACTGCGCCGCTACGACGCCGCGGGCGCGGCGCCGGCGGTGCTGTTGGAGTTCCTGACCATCGACGAGCTGAATCACCACCGGGTTTGCCTGTTCCTGCCGCCGACGGGGCGGCTGTATCTGTTGACGATCCGCTGCCGTGCCGCCGCCCCCGAGCAGCTCCACTTCGGTCTGGAGCGCCTGGCCGAGACGATCGTCTTCCAGTGAAGCCGCGCCGCTGGACTTCAATGCACCGATTTACAGTGAATAACCGTTTACTATGAAAACTCGCACCAGGATCATCGCGGCGATGCTGCCGACGTTGCCGCTTTTGTTACCGGTCGGCTGCGCTGAGCCTCCCGGCGAGACCGTTTCCGCGGGCCGGGTCGCTCTGGCCTATCCCGGTGAGCTGTGGCATGTCGACCGCGAGATTACCGGGATGCTGACCCTTAAACACGGTGTCGATCACCCCGATGCCGTCGCCCGCCTCTACCTCAGCGGCTGGGACGCCGACGATACCGTCGATAGCTTCGACGAACTGGAGCGCCGGTTGCGCGCCTCCCTCGCCGAACGCCGGGGGCTGGAGTACCGCGGCGAGGCTGAGGAACTCAATGAACCGCTGCGCGGCGTCAGCCTGAGTTATCGGGATTACCTGGGCGCCGCAGAGTATTACAATCGCGACACCCTGTTCTACGCCGACGGGCGTTACGCCGTCCTCGAACTGGCCTGCGACGCCGGACTGGAGGAGGAGTTGGCCGCCGACTTCGAGCTGCTGCGCTCCTCGGTATCGATCGCCGAGCCACCCGCTCCGCGACAGGTAGCGCCCGGCGAGGAGCTGGTCCTCGACGGCCTGATCCTCACCGTCGCCGGCGACGGTTGGCTGGTGCGGGAGGAGGAGACCGGCCTGCTGCTGTCGCGCGGCGAGCAGCGCCTGCACTTTTATAAACGCCAACCCCACACCGGCACCGGCGAGGGCTTCGACCTCGGCGACGGCCTGCGGCGGGAGATCGGGCTGCTGCATCGCGAACCGGATTACCTCGGTGAACCCCGGGTGCGCGACGGGTCCTTGAGCTCGGCGGCCCAGGCTTATCAAACCGTACGCCGCTGGCGATACGACGCCGCCCTGCTCCACGGTAAAAGCTTCTACCTCGTCGATACCGCCTGCCCCGTCGACACTGACAGTGACGTACGCGATACTCTGCGGCGCATGGTCGATGGGATCAAAGCGGCCCGGTTCGGTACCGGCGACTGATCAAGCCCGAAGCGAGCGACAGCAGACCAGCAACGGGGCCGACGGCCCCGTTTTGTCGTCTGGATAACCATAATTAGCGCCGCCCCGGAACGACCGCGGCGACGGAACGGCGGCGCCCGCCGGGACGAAGCGCGGAACCGGCACGGTTTTTGCGGAGGCGCCGCGTTGATCACGTTCCAACGGGCGCCGAGATGCAAAAACCGTGCCGGTTCCGCGCCCGTGCCTGACGGATTGACTGTGAGGTTTGGCTGGATCGCCGCGGTCGTTCCGTCGCCGCGGACGGCGGCCGGCTTGTCGGCGCTGACGAGGTTCAGCCCGACAGGGAGAAGCCGAGCTCCAGCGCCCGGCGGCGGACCTGCGCCACCTCGGCCCGGGTTGGACGGCGGTTGAGTCCGTGGAGCTCGTTGGCGCGGTAACGGGGTCGGTACTGACCCATGACGTTGAGCCGGTGTCCGGGACGCAGTATTGCGGCCAGCCGCTCCAGCAGGCCGAGGGAATCGGCCAGCTCGCCGGGCAGGACGAGGTGACGGATTATCAACCCGCGAACGGCGACACCGTTTGCGATTTCCAGCGAGCCGACCTGCTCCTCCATCTCCACCAGGGCGTCCAGCAGCCGAGGGAAGTAATCGGCGGCGCCGGATAGTTCGTCCGCCGGGGCCGCCGGACCGTACTTGGCGTCGGGCAGATAGACATCCACCTGACCGGTCAGGATGCGCAGCGTCTCTGCGCTCTCGTAGCCGCCGCAGTTGTAGACCACGGGCAGGTTGAAGCCCCGTTCGCGGGCCGACCCGAGGGCTTCGAGCAGACCGGGGGTGAAGTGGGTCGGGGTGACGAGGTTGAGATTGACGCAGCCGCGCCGTTGGAGCTCGAGGAAGACGTCGGCCAGACTCGTGGCGGCGAGGACCCGTCCGGCGGCGTGATGGCTGATGTCGTGGTTCTGGCAGAAGATGCAGACCAGATTGCAGCCGGCCAAAAAGACCGTACCCGAGCCGCCGCGGCCGACGAGTACCGGCTCCTCACCGAAGTGGGGTCCGTAGGAAGCCGCCAGGAGCCGGTGGCCGACGCCGCAGAAGCCGGTTTCGCCGGCGGTGCGATCCACGCCGCAACCGTGGGGGCAAAGGCGGCAGTGGCGGTACAGCTTGAGCGGGTCCGCTGGTGTGCTGTTCATCGCTCGAGGGGTAGTCGATAACCGGGCTGGTCAAACGAGGCAAAGCGGTTTTGTTAATGGCATTGCAACTGTTCTTAGCCATACTCCCGCTGGAGGATGCTGCTTGCTAATTTCGAAAGGGCATAACAATCGTGAGTGGATGAAAAACTGCTAGGGATCACGTAACGGCGAGGGAGCAACAAATACCTATAGGCATTATCACCTAATTATGAACAAGCGCGAAGTATGGTCCTGAGAATGTATAGCGCGTTTTCGTCGTCTCGATGGTTGAAGCGGAACGACCTTTCACGGATAAAGAGTCTGAAGTTACGCTTGAATCCTTTATGGCAGGCTTTTTGGCGGCGTTTGGCGTAGCCCCAGACCAACTAGATGCCGTTTATGCTTATCCCGCCGTTGGCGAACTCTTCCTGGTGCTTGATCCGCCTGTGGTGGAAGCCCTTGAGTGACAGCTGCTTATAGCCCCGCCGGCCGTCGGCGTATCGGTGTAGCTGGTCGGGTCGAGCGCGGCTTGGCGAGCGGCGGCGCGGCGCCGGCGGATTAGCTTCTAGTGGCGATATGCCGTATTGCGATGGTCACCAAGTCCGTTGCGACCCGCGCCGCCGGGACGCCGAGCCGGAACAGACGGGCTATCTCACTGCGTTTTTTCCGGCGGCGGCGCGTTGCGGCGCCTCGGGGACGACGCTTGAACAACTTGCCGCATCGCTTGCACTGATGCCGTCCGTCGGCGCAGCGCTAGTGATAGCGGTAGTTGTACTGGGACGGTTGGCGTGCCGCTCCCCCGTCCCGCTCTTCCCCGCCACATTGCCCCCCTCGTCGGTGGCGGGCTGACAGACCCGTTCACGCCGCTATAGGAAGTCAACTGCAACAGCTGATGTTCATCTTCTGCGATGATCTCTACCTATAACATATTCATAGAAAGGCAGTTGGAAAAGAGCGGCAGGCACATAGACGCTTATTGTTATGGCGGGGCTCGAGGTGAATCGCGGTTACCAATCCGGTTCTACCATCCGGAACTGATCGCTCCACCGTCGGGCGCTGTGAATCTCATCACGGAGCGTCCATTTCCATTACCGTTCAACCCCAACCAGTTAGGACTGCTCATTGATCACCGTAAAGCAATCGGTCAAAGCCGCTGCCGGTGAAGTCCTCTATCAGCCTTCTTAGCGATTTGCAACAAAAGTATCCCCTCCCGGCGGAGTGGTCCGGTAGGGTGGGGGATGCCAACTGCTATTAGATCGTTGGCTTTTTTCTAAGTGTACTTTTTCACCGTCATTACATGAAGGTGGAGCTGTGGCAGAGAAGCTCGGCTTGCGAATACTCGAGTTAATAAGCGGAAAGAGACGGGTGGCGCCGGGCATCGTCGGAACCGAGATTAGGAAAAGTATAAAACCGGCTGTTGCTCTGCTGAGGAATGCCGGTCGGCTTGACTAAGGATGTAGTTCCAACTGCCGTGCTGATCCCAATGCCGATTGACCATGTTGCTGAGTGTGGATACCGCCAGCGAATCGTGAAGAAGGCTGATTGAAGACAACACGAGGGGCGGTTTTCCGGCAGCCTTTGCCGTACGGTCGATTGACAGTCCTCGCCGGTTGGTATTGAACGATATAGTGGCGGGTGCTCCCTGGTGGGACTATCATCATCAGCTAGCGGCTCAGACAGCTCCGGCTAACCGTAAGCGGTAACGCGACGCGGGGCTGTTTGAGCCTATCCACAACAATGCAATAACAATCGTCTACTCCGCTCGCTTCCAAACGCTTTTCTCAGCGGTTAGTTATCGATATACCGTAGTCCGCTACCATGAAGTAGTTCATTGCCGAAAAAAGTGCCGGCGGAGCGGGACCGGCGGACGGGACCGGCGGAGCGGGACAGCGGCGGTCGGCGGCTGTCGGGGGCGCTACTTGGGCATTTCGTCGAGCAGCAGGGCCTCGTCGGCGGGAGCGTCGGTGTCCACGTACCATTCATTGTAAAGCATCCGCCGCCCGAGGCGTTCCGGGCCGACGCCGAGGGAGATCAGCCGCCGACCGGAACCCGCGGGCAGGTAGAGCTCGAGGTCGAAGCGGCCGTCCTCAGCGGTGACGATCGGTGACCAGCCGTAGGGTGAGCGATCGATCAGCGCCGTGGCGTAGCCTTCAGCGAGCAGACGGCCGCGGATTCGCAAGCGGTAGAGGGGTTCGTCTTCACTCTCGACCGCATCCAGCGCGATGGTCCGGAGCTCGAAAACCCGGGTGGAAAAGTTCTGGGTGATGTGCAGGCCGACTTGGCGTCCGTCCCGGCCCTTGACCACCCCGAGGCCGATGCGGTTGTACTCGGGGTGCAGCAGGTTGTCCCGGTGTCCCGGGGAGAACATCAGGCCCTGGTGGGCTTGCTCGACCAGCTCGCGCCAGTCGTAGATACGACTGCTGTACTCCCGGGCCAGGTTCTCCCCGACGCCGGCGTCGGTGATACCGCCGGCGCGGATCCGCTCCCGGTAAGTTTTACGGCCCGACGTCGGTGAAAGGTGGGAGAAGTAACCCAGCTCGATCATCTCGCGGGAGTGGGCCTCGGCCACCTTGGTCAGCTTGTCGTCGAGCTCGAGGGGCTGGAGACCGGCGCTGCGCCGGTCGCGGTTGATCAGCTCCAGCAGGTAGTCGGCGGCTCGGTCCTCGGCGGCGATGACGGCGCGTTGCGGGGCGTGGGCCGCTCCGAGAACGCCGGCCTGGACTTCGCCGACTGTCGCTTCGTCCTCCTCGAAACGACAGGCCGTCGACAGGAGCGGCGGCAGCAGTGCTACGGCGACTAGGACGTGCTTGGCGCGCTGGGGCATGATTGATGGGTGACCGTTGTGTCGGGACGGCGAAGCTACACGCAAGTCAAGCTTAGCCGGAAAAGCCAGGAGACGTCAAGTTCAGCGTCAGATCGAAGGCCCCTTGCCGTTGCCGGGATGCTGGTGTAACATCGCCGCGACAACCGAACAGGAACGAGAAGCGTGCCCGAGCTGCGAGCCCTCCAGGATCCTCAGGCCCTGTTGCCACTGCTGGACTCCGAACGCCACCTGACCGAGGACGTCCGCTACAGCCTCTTGCTGCGCGGCTCCACCCCCTGGGAAGAGACGACGCGCTATCTCGTCGACGATCCGACCTCGCCGTCGCTGGTGCTCAAGTGCGAATGGCACCACACCTTCTACGCCCGGCGGACGAAGGACTTCACCACCGCCCTGGACTACCTGGAATCGACGGACTATCGCAACGAGCGCGAGGCCGCCGCAGCCGATTGGAAGACAGAGGAGCGGGAGCGCCTGCTGGGTGAGCTGCACTTCGGTGGTCTGGCCGAACGCTGGTGCCGGATACTGCGCAACCGTTATCCGATCGAGCACGAGAACCCCTGCTACGTTTACTACTGGGATGGTCCAGCGCCACGGGAGCCGCGGATCGAGCTGCGTGATCTCGGACCCGAACACGCCGAACTCGTCGAACAGCACTGGGAGTTCGGCGGTCACGACGAGGATTCCATCGCCTACATTCGCTGGCGCCTGGAGACCGGCCCGGCTCCCGCCGTCTTCGAAAACGACGAGCCCGTCGCCTGGTGCATGACCCACGGCGGTGGCTCGATGGGCAACATCTTCGTCCTGCCCGAGTATCGCCGACGGGGCCTGGGCCTGGAACTGACCTACGGGATGATCCGCCGGGTGCTGGACGGCGGCTGGCTGCCCCTCTGCCACATCAAGCAGGTCAACAAGGCCTCGATCAGCATGTCGGAAAAGGCCGGCCTGGTCTGCGGCGGCCCGGTCTCCTGGATTGCGGCGCGGCTGCACTGAAGCCCCGTTGAAAAACAGTTCACGGACCAGCGGACGATGGTCAGCCACCGCCGCCGGAACTGGCACGGTTTTTGCTTCTCGGCGAACGTTGGAGCTTTACTCAACGGTTCGCCTCCGCAAAAACCGTGCCAGTTCCGGCGGTGGAGCGTCGTGGCCGTCGCCGATCTTAGGCGGCAGTTTTTCAACGGGGCTTCAGAACCGTCGGTGGAATGACGTGAAACAACCGGGACCGTTTTTGAGCGGTCCCGGTTGTTCGTTGGAAGCTGCGCTTTTAGTCGGCGGCGATGCGGTAGACGACGCCGGCGTGGTCGTCGGAGACCAGCAAAGAGCCGTCGGGCAGCTCGAGGACGTCGACGGGGCGGCCCCAAGCCGTACCGTCGCCGAGCCAGCCTTCGACGAAGACCTCGTAGCCCGTCGGTTCGCCGGCGGTGTTTAGCGGGACGCGCATCACCCGGTAGCCGATGGGGATGCTGCGGTTCCAGGAGCCGTGCTCGGCGATGAAGATATCGCCGTGGTACTCGGGCGGAAAGGCTGCGCCGGTATAGAAACACATCCCCAGGGCGGCGACGTGGGGTCCGAGTTCTAGGGCGGGAGGTGTCAGCTCCAGGTCGGCGGGTTGACGGTCACCGTACTCCGGGTCGCGGACGTCGCGGCCGTGGAGATAGGGGTAGCCGAAGTGCAGGTCGCGCTCCGGGGCGCGGTTGAGTTCGTCGGGCGGTCGGTTGTCGCCCAGCCAGTCGCGGCCGTTATCGGTGAAGTAGAGCTCGTTGGTTGTGGGATGCCAGTCGAAGCCGACGGTGTTGCGGATGCCCCTGGCGTAGACGCCGACACTGTCACCATTGGGTCCGACGCTCAACAGGCAGCAGTAGGGCTCGTCGGGATCACAGATGTTGCAGGGGGCGCCGACGGGGATATAGAGCCGGCCGTTGGGACCGAAGGCGATGTACTTCCAGCCGTGGCGCTTGTCGTCGGGCAGGCCGTCGTAGAAGACCTTGGCCGGCGGCGGGTTGCTCAGTCGATCCAGAATATCCGGGTAGCGCAGGACGCGCTCGATCTCGGCCACATAGAGATCGTTGTCGGCGAAGGCCACACCGTTGGGGGTCTCGAGGCCTTCGAGGACGACCAGGGTTTCCTCGACGACGCCGTCGCCGTCGGTGTCACGCAGGGCGTAGACCCGACCCTGGCTGCGGGTGCCGACGAAGACGGTGCCGTCGGGGGCCAGGCAGAGGGAGCGGGCGCCGGGGACGTCGGCGGCGTAGAGTTCAACGCTGATGCCCGGTGGAGTGTCGAGCTCCTCGAGGGGCAGGGCGGTCGCAGCGACGGCGATGAAAAGGACGGTTAGCGCAGTAAGCTTGGTCATCGGTAATCACCCGATCTCACTGACGGCGGCGCGGTTTCCACGGGAGCGAACAGACCTCGATCTTCAGCTTTACATTGTGGGTCCATGGGTTGGGCCGTTTTTTTGGGGTTGTAAGAACGGGGCACTGGACAACGCGCCCTAAGCGGGTCTCGAGCAGACCAGGCGAAGGTGGGTTCTGGTCGCTGTTGTTCGATTAGAGGAAATATTTGATGTGCAGGCGCAGTTCGAGACCGTCGCCGTCGTTGCCGTAGCCCTCGTCGTCGGTCTCGGCGTTGTCGTCGTCGGAGACCAGGGAGATCGGTGCCAGGATCCGCCCGCCGAGGACGAAGTTCTGGCCGAAGCGCAGATCGACGCCGAGCTGGGGGGTGAGGCCGGCGGTCCAGGTGTCGCCGGAGATGCGCTCCCAGTCCTCCTCCTCGGTGGTGAAGTCGTCGAAGAGGAACTCGTAGCCGGCCAGGATATAGAACCCGCCCAGGCCGAGGTTGACGCTGATCTCGTCCACGGTCAGATAGGTCAGCACGTCGAGGCCGAAGCGGTGGAAGCTGCCGCTGACCTCGTCGAGGTAGCTGGGCAGGGCGGCCTGGGGTTGGAGGGGGATCTGGCTGCCCCACCAGGCGCGCAGGTTGAGGCGCTCGACGGGGCTGTAATCGACGGTCGCGCCGATGTCCAGGCCGTTGCCCGGGTAGAGAGGCACGGGAACGATGATCGACCACTCGGCGTCCGGGGCGGGCTCGAACTCGATCGGCAGCAGCTCGCCGACGGACAGGGAGCCGCCGAACTCGAAACCCAGGCCCAGGCGACCGACGAGATCAGCGGTCGCCGCAGCCGCGGGAAGCGATAGGAGGACAACCAAAAACAGTAGCGAGATTAGACGGGGCATCGTCCTCCTTTAGCGCTGGCCGGCCTTGATCGAGCCCCAACTGGCGGGAACGATCTCGCTCCAGGGCTCGGGTTCGATGTTGGAATCCGCCAGCACGTAGAATTTGGCATAGCTGGTAAAGCTCGGCGCGCCGCCGTCGACGCTCTCCACCGAAGCCACCCCGCTCTGACCGATGAAGCCCCCGGGGACGATCCAGCCATAGATCCAGACGTCCTTGTCGGTCTGACCCCAGTTGTCGCTGACCACGGCGTGCTCACGCAGGACGAGGCAGGGCCACCACTCTCCCTGCGAGGCCGGGACCTTGACCCGGCCTTCGGCGATGATCTCCTTGTCGTGACTCTCGTCGACGATGACATGGATGATGGCCACCCAGAAATCGTAGGTGTAGTCGTAGCTCCAACTCGTACCGACCTGGAGGGGCAGGTCCCAGAAGGTGATGTCGGGGTCGTAGGTGGTTTCGAACTGCAGGCCGCCCCAGGGCAGGGTGGCGCCGTACTGACGGTAGTCGTTTCCCAGGCCGCTGTAGAACCACACCTCGCCGACGTCGTCCTGCTCGATGCGCTCGGCGTAATCGGCGGCGGGGAAGGAATCTCCGTGAGGCGAGTCGGCTTTGTCGAGAACCTCGAATTCGGCGTACTGGGCGGAGCTCAGCGAGGAGAAGTCCCACTCCTCGGCCGCCGGATCCCAGCCCGACCAGGTGCCGTCGGTCAGGTAGTAGAAATCGCCGTAGACCCCCTCCTGGTAGTTGTAGTCCTCGACGCCGATGGTCAGCGCTCCGGCGATTGCAACAACGATGAGCAGCAGGGTGCTGGTGGACCGGATGCTCATGGCGCCCCTTTCTCCCGTTACGCTGGTCGGTGGTGGTGTTGTGCTGCAGTCAGGATGGTTAATAAAACAATGGATCACACACGATCATGGACTAATCAGGCTGCTTTTTAGGTAATCTAGCCTGCCGGGATCGTTTCTGTGGTTGAAGCTGAACGACCCTTCCCTGATAAAGAGCCTGAAGGTGCGCTTTAAGACGTAGTGGTCGGATATTAGGCGGTGTTTGGCATAGCCCCGGAAGCTCTCGAGGCCGTTGCTTGCCGCCAACCAGGGTCTTATCGTGGTTGATGCGCCTGTGATGGAAGCCGTTGAATGAGACAGCTTGTAATAGGCCTTCCAGCCGTCGGAGTAGACGCTCGAGTCCAGCTCGACGTTCTCCAGGATCGCGCCCAGCAGGTGCTTCTCGCCGCAGTTGGGCGGCAGGATGACGCGGACCTCACCACCCCGCTTGAGCAGCCAGAAGACGGGGATCTTGCCGCCGCCCCCCCGACCACGTTTGCCCTGCCGTGGCCGCCGAAGTAGGACTCATCCACCTCGATGTGCCCCTCGAGCTTCTCCAGCTCGGCCTCCCGAGCGGCGGCGATGCGCTCGCCAATGATACGCTAGTGCTTGGCGAGCGTACTGGGATGGATGCGGGCCGTCTTTGCCGCTCGGGCCGCGGTTGCTTCAAGCCACAACAGCGCGGCGATCAACTCGCGCTGTTCTACGGCGCTCGCACATCCGCCGCCCGTCACCTAACATGTTGTGATAGCGATAGTTACACTTCGGACACGTGACGTGCCTGTCAGGATTACCCTTTAAGCCGGCGGCCACAGCGCCTCCATTGCTCGTGACATGACGGCATCCTGGTAACTCTCGTGACTACAAGACAATCACAATATATGATGACCCATGAGCGTTAAGGTATCCCTAAAACAATGGTAAGCTAATGGTATTAGGGTCCGGGCTGATTGTCAATCCAGGTCGTCGAGATAGCGGTTAATAGCAAGATTGGCAATAATGTACGGGTTGCTATCCGGACTGGTTTTGGCGTTCCTTAGATTCACTGAATGGTGGGATTGAGTAGCTCCGTCCCGCTGCGAACGAGTAAACGATAGGGGTGGTGTTTCGCGCTGGTTCGCCCTGCTCAGCGCGCTGGGTTGATCGTTTGTGCGGCTGGTTAACACAACCGGGCATCACTTGACGGCAATGGGCCTGCAAATACCGCTAGGCCTCAGCTAACCTGAGCGGAGCAATGGAGCAGTTTATCCTGCAGGTCGTCGAGACAACGGTCGTCCTGCCTGGGGTTGAAGCGGAACGATCTTTCACGGATAGCGAGCCTTAAGTAACACTTGAACCCGCCGTGGTCGGCTGTCAGCCGTCGCCGGCGAACGACCGGCTTCTTGTCGTCATCGACGCGCCTGTAGTAACGATATGCCGTATCGCGCCGGCTGCCCGGGTTCTTGGCGATCCGCGCCGCCGGGACGCACGGCCGGAATGGGCGAGCGCGTTGAGGGTCAGCTCGAGACAGCTTCGTCTTGGGCGCTGTGGACATTTCTTGCCGCATCTCTTGCGGCTACATCGACCAGCGGCCACCTCGCAGGGCTGCCGATGGTTACATTAGGGGCAACTAATCCACCGGCCGCTTGCTTCTTTCCGCCGCCATTTTCGCCCCCCTATTTGTGACGGAACAACCCAGCCCGCCGCGCATGTTAACGCTGAGTTACATACAGACATCGGTCCGGAGACGCTGTGCGAGCCCGACCGATGAGATACTCCCGAACAGCCTATTCTTAGAAAGGCGGTTGGAAGAGGGCAGTCGGGTACATTGACCTTTCGTTTGGGATTATCACCTAGTTATGACCAAGCGCGAAGTCTGCTCCTGAGGTAGTTTAGCGCGTTTTCGGCGTCTCGATGGATGAAGCTGAACGACCTTTCAGGGATGAAGAGTCCGAAGCTGTGATTGAAGCCGTCGTGGCAGGCTTTTCGGCGGCGTTTGGCGTCGCCCCGGAAGTTCTCGATACGATTGATGTTTATCCCGCCATCAGCGAAATCCCGTTGGTGGCTGAAGCGCTTGTGGTGGAAGCCGTTGAGTGACGGTTTCGTCCAGACCCGCCGGCCTTCGGCGTAGCGGTGTAGACGGTCGGCTCGAACTCGGCCGACGAGCGATTTGCCGTATTGCGCCGGCTGCCCAAATCCCCGGCGGCTTGGACGGTCGGGACGCCGAGCCGGAACAGACGCGCAGTCTCGGTGCGTTTTACCGGCGGCGGCGCGTTGCGACGCCCCCGGGGATGACGCTTGAACGACTTGCCGCGAGGCTTGCATTTTTTAACGTCCCCTCGGCGCGGCGGTAGTGATAACGGTTGTTGCAGCCGGGACGGTTGACGTGCCGGTTCCCCCGTCCCGCTCTTCCCCGCCACATTGCCCGCCTCGATCGGTGGCGGGCTGACAGACCCGTCCACGCCGCTGGAAGAAACCAACGGCAACAGCTGATGTTCAGCTTCTGTGATGATCCCGTTTGTTTTAGCGGCGCTTGAGGAAAGTCAAGTTGGGAAAACGTTTCTAACGAGCCGGGCCGTTCGGTCCACCGTCGGGCGCTGGTAATCTCCTCAGGCAACATCCTTCTGATATCATTCTACATCTACCATTCAGGACCGGGCATCGACCACCGTTAAAGGTCGGACAAGCCGATACCGCTAAAGTCCTCTAGCGGCTTTCTTAGCGATAGGCAACGAAGGTCGCCACTTGTAGCGGAATGGTCCGGTAGCGTCTGGGATGTCAAAAACGCCAAACCGGGGCGGGTCCGAAGACCGCCCCGGTCGTCCACCGTTTCGACGGCTCTAGAACTGTAAAGTGTAATCGACCTTGAGAAACACGCCCTGGTTGACCAGCTCGAACTCGTCGGCGTCGTTGTCGTACCAGCGCTCGTAGGCCAGGTAGACGTGGCTGTCGGGCAGGAACTCCCAGCCCAGCAGGCCGCGGAAGGTGTAGAGGTCGTTCTGGTCCGAGCCCTGGGTGAACAGGCGGAAGTACAGCTCCCGGGTGAACAGGTAGTCGGCGGTGGCCTGCCAGATGTTGATCTGATAGTCCTCGACACCCTCCGCGGGCCCGAAGCTCCAGTCGTAGAAGTTGTACTCGGCGGACAGGCGCAGGCTGGGGATGGGCTGGATGATCAGGATGGCGGTGTCGGCCAGCAGGTCGCCGTAACCCATGGTGGTGTAATCGACCATCTGACCGTAGAGGGCGAAGTTGCCCAGCCAGATCGGCTTGGCGAAGTCCGATTCTACATTGAACTGAGTGTACCACCAAAGGTCCTTCTCGCCGGGGTTGTAGTACAGGTTGTCGTAGCCCACCGAGCCCTGGACGGTGAAGTTCCAGAGGAAATTCGTCGTCGTGCCGACCTGCATATCGTACTGGGCGAAGGCGGGCTCCCAGTCACGCCCGTAGGTCAGATTAGCCTTGCCCCAGAAACGCAGGTTGCGGAGGAAGGACTGGTCGAAGCGCAGCTTGTACTCCGCC
Source organism: Candidatus Coatesbacteria bacterium (assembly GCA_014728225.1). Taxonomy (NCBI): domain Bacteria; phylum Candidatus Coatesiibacteriota; species Candidatus Coatesiibacteriota bacterium. Next base: position 24,995 of record WJLX01000126.1, read on the forward strand.
GAGTAGATGAAGCTGCGGGCGTTGGGGATGCCCCAGAAGAAACCCGTTTCGTTGATGTCGAACTGGGGCGCGTTGTCCGAGTACTCGATGTAGTTGGAAAAGTTGCCCTTGCTGAAGGACACGCCGCCGTTGATGGCGAACTGATCCTCGAAGGTGTTTTCCGGATCTCGGCTGTCGTAAGAACCGACCACGGAACCCCAGGTGTTCCAGAGGCCGTCGGCGAAGTAGAGGTCGAAGTCGGCGCCGTAGGTTGCATAATCGTAGGCTGGCAGTACGGTGTCCCAGTCCGTCTCCACGGAGCGGGCGAAGCGCGCCGTGCCCATCGCGCCGATGAAGGAACCCTGCCCCAGTTCGTAACTCAGCCGACCGACGGCCCAGTCGCTCTCGGGCTCGGCGTCCAGATCGGTCACCGCCTCCCCGGTGTGGGCGTAGAAGCCGCCGACGCCGAAGCGTCCCAGCCGACCGGTCAAACGACCACCGGCCAGGATCTGGGAGTCCTCGTATAGGCCCTCCGAGGTGAACAAGCGCTGGCCGATCCGCCGGGAGTAGAAGGGGGTGTAGTGGATGAAGTTGAAATAGGTCGAATCGCGTAGGAAGAAGGGCCGCGTCTCCGTCACATAGACAGGGTCCAGACCGATCTGATACTGGTCGGGGTCCAGGTCGATCTCGGCGAAGTCCGGCAGCACCGTCCCCGCCAGCGTCAGGCTGCGCCCCAGATCGACGTCGAAGTCCAGGCCGCCGATGCCCTTCCAGTCATCGATGTCGCCGTTGCCGGTCTCAGGCAGGTTGCGGTACTCGCCCTTTGCGTAAGGCGCCAGCTTGACGCCTACGCCCTGGGTGATGTTCTCGATGCCCGTCAGCTCGAGGGCGTCCTCGACGTAGAACATGTTGTGGTCGTAGGGCACCGGCACGACGTAGGTCTCCTCGCTCTTGCGGCGGATGACCCGCCCGGCGTTGAACAGCCAGGGGCGACCCGGATCCTCCTCGAACTTGAAGTTGCTGAACGGGATCTCCAGCTCGGCCGTCCAGCCCTCGTCGGTGATCCGGGTGGCCACGTCCCAGTGGGCGTCCCATTGTTGACTGCGGTAGTTGGCCCGGTTGCTGTAAAGGACGTCGGCTTTGATCCCCGCCGGGTTGGTGCCGAAATAGTACAGGGACTGCCCCGAACCCGTTGGATCGAACCAGATGTCGACGTTGTCGTCCATTCCCAGGGAGGTGTCCCGACGACGCAGGTTGCTGACGATGCCCGTGGGTTCGGAATCCAGGCTCTCAATCGCCACGTAAAGGGCGTACTCCGTATAGCCGATATAGAGCCGGGTGGTTTCCGTCGAGGGCTCACCGGTGTCAGGATCGCGCTGAATGTAACCCTCCAGAGGCTCGGCGTTCTCCCAACAGGCCTCGTCGAGGTCGCCGTCAAGCTCCGGCGGGCAGTCCAGCCGTCGGGCCTGGTAGCTCTCGACCCCTAAGACCAGCACCGGTAACAGTAGAAGCATCAAGGAACGTTTCAGCATCGCTTTCCTTTCCGGGTTATCCGATCAGACCGCCCCAACCTTGACACACGGGGCGCTTTGGGGCTATATTCCTATGCCGTTACCCGCCGGAGTGGTGAAATTGGTAGACGCAGGGGACTCAAAATCCCCCGGGCCTTGGGTCCGTGCCGGTTCGAGCCCGGCCTCCGGCACCAGTAGACAGACAAGCCGATAACAACGACGAGACGACTGCGACATAAACAAAGAGTATCGCCAAGGTCAACCCTCTCCCCTGTAAGGACACCTTCATTGGCGATGTCGCGCTGATCATTCCTTCCTTTCCTTCCTTCCTTTCCTTTCCTCCGTCTCGTCCTCGGGCTCGTTCAGCTTGTTGCACCGCCCGCGGGGGCGGCTTTTTCTTCGCCCGTTCATCGTCCGTTCTTCTCCCCGTCTCTCTCTAAGATACATAGCGACAGCGCCGGGTTTCAGCGGCACTGGTAAAACCTTTGAAAAACAGCCTAAGGACTGCTTGACGGGGACGCATGTACGGCCGCCGGAACTGGCACGGTTTTTGCATCTCGACGACCGTTGGCGCGAGGCTAACGGTTCGTCTCCGCAAAAACCGTGCCAGTTCCGGCTCGCGGGCTATGCATTAGGTTTTTGAGTTCGCCGGGCTGTTTTTCAAAGGTTGGATCCCGACGGCTCAAGTCAATCCTGAGTTTTTCGGGGGCTGCTTGATGTGCTGAACGGCGGACCCGGGTCCGCCGTTCTTGTGCGGTTGTACTCGGTGGTTAGTCTTCGTGCTTGGCGATGGCTTCCTCGACGCCGGCGAGTTCCTGCTCAAGTTCAGTCTTGTACTGTTTGAGCATTTCGAGTTTTTCGGCTTGCGAGCGGAAGCGTCGGGGGATGCAGAGTCCGGGTCCGTGGTGTTCGTGGGGGTGTCTGCCGGGATGGCAGTGATGGGGTTGGGGGTGATGGTGATGGAACATGGGTTCTCCTTTGGGGTTGGCTTGTTGGGTTGGCGTCAGTCGTTTGGCCGGCGAAAGCATAGTATTTTCGTAACTACTTAATTTCAAATGAAAAAGGGATCATCACACAAGATGAACATCAGCTATTGCAGTTGGGATCTTCCAGCGTCGTGAACGGGTCTGTCATCCCGCCACCGATCGAGGGGGGCAATGTGGCGGGGAAGAGCGGGACGGGGGACCGGCACGCCAACCGTCCCAGATGTAACTATCGCTATCACTAGCGCTGCGCCGACGGGCGGCATAGGTGCAAGCGTCGCGGCAAGCTGTTCAACCGTCATCCCCGTGGGCGTCGCAACGCGCCGCCGCCGGCAAAACGCGGCGAGATAGCCCGCCTGTTCCGGTTCAACGTCCCGGCGGCGCGGGTCGCCAAGGACCTGGGCATCCACCGCAATACGGCTTATCGCTACTGCAAGCGAATTCGCCGGAGCCGCGCCGTCGCTCGCCAGGCCGCGTTGGATTCGATCGTCTACTCCGATGGATACACGGCCGATAAGAAACTGTCGCTCAGCGTCTTCCACCACAGGCGGATCAATGACCGGGAAGAGTTCGCCAACGGAAAGAACCATATCAACGGTATCGAGAACTTCCGGGGCTTCGCCAAACGCCACCTAAAAGCCTATCACGGTGGCTTTAAACGCAACTACAGACTCTTGATCACTGAATGATCGTTCAGCTTCAACCATCGAGACGACGAAAACGCGCTATACATTCTCAGGACCATACTTCGCGCTTGGTCATAATTCGGTGATAATCCCGAAAAAGGAACGGCCGATATCATCAGCTATTGTCCGCTTCTGTTTCCAGTTCAGCGATCCGTTGCTCGATCCGGGCCAGCCTCTGTTTGAGTTGGGCGCGATGCTTGCGCAGTTGTTGGAGGTCCATCCGGGCGGGGTCGAGGCCGTGGAAGCTCTTGACGCCGCAGGCTTCGCCCAGGGAGCGCAGGCAGACGTCGAGGCTGCGATGGTTGATGTGGTAGGGCACGTGGTAGCCGTCGCGTTCGCCCTCCACCAGACCGGTCTGGCGGAGCACTCGCAGGTGTTGAGAGACGGCTGCGGTGGAGATGCCCAAAGCCTCGCCCAGTTTGACGGCGCCCAGGGGTCCGTGATGGTGCAGGATCCGCAGGATGGCCATCCGGGTGCGTCCGCCCAGGACCTTGAAGACCTCGGCTGGATCCAGCTTGTGGGTCATGGTGGTCCAGTGAAGTAGTTAAGCAACATCTAAATTATAGCCTGAGCTGGAGGGGTTGTCAAGTCGCATCCGCGGCGAACGAGTTGTCCGGCGCTAATAGGGTTGTTGAAGGGGATCGTTGTGTCGGGAAATGAGCGGCGGGTCGATCGAGTGAGGCGGCCCGCCTTTTCTACGCCGTCCAGTCAGCGGTGTGGTCGTTTTTTACTGCGCCCGGCCGCCGAGGTGCTCGGCCAGGAAGGGTTCGACCTTGCCGAAAAAGTCCAAGCGGTTCTCCGGGCGGGCGAAGCCGTGGCCCTCATTCTCGTAGACGTGGTACTCGTGGGGAATATCGGCCCGCTTGAGCGCCGCGGTGATCTGCTCACCCTCGGCCAGCTTGACCCGGGGATCGTTGGCCCCGTAGGCCAGGATCAGCGGCGTCTGGATGCGCTCGGCGTAGTTGAGCGGACTGCGCTCGGCGATCAGTTCGGCCTCGGTCTGCGGGTCACCGATCATCTTGTGCAGTTTCTTGACTTCGGTGCGCCAGTAGGGCGGGATGCTGGCCAGCAGGGTTGCGAGATTCGAAGGGCCGACGATGGAGACAGCGCAGCGGTAGAAACGGTAATCGTCTTCTGGAGCGTCGTCGATGTCGGGGCGTTCCGCGGTCTTGGTGAAGGTCAACCCGGCCAGGGCGGCGTAGCCACCGTAGCTGCCGCCCATGATGCACAGCCGCTGCGGATCGGCGAGGCCCTCGGCGACGGCCCAGTTGCAGGCGTCGGTCAGGTCGTCCTGCATGCGCCGCCCCCATTCCTTATTGCCGGCGTGGCGATGGGCCTTGCCGTAGCCGGCGCTGCCGCGGTAGTTGACCTGCAGCACGGCGTAACCGCGGTTGGCCAGCCACTGGGACATCGGGTCGTAACCGTAGTCGTCGCGAGCCTGGGGGCCGCCGTGGACCAGCAGCACCAGGGGCAGTTTCGCGGGCTCGACGCCCGGCGGCAGGCTGAGGTAGCCCTCGATCCGGCGTCCGTCACGGGCCGTGAACTCCACCGGTTTCATCTCGGCCAGCTCGTAGTCCTCTAGCTGTGGATAGACCTTGAACAGCTCGGACAGCGACTTGTCGGTCCGATTGTAGCGGTAGTAGCTGACGGCCCTGCGCGGCTCGTTAACCATCACCAGCCAGGTGTTATTGTCCCGGCTCTGGTCGGAAACCGCGAGCCAGGCCTCGGGAAACCGGCCCTCGAGTTTGGCCAGGTCGTCGCGGACCTCGTCGGTCAGGGGTCGCCACTCCAGCTTGACCCGGTTGACCGAGGCCGCCAGGGTGCGGTGGGTTTGCGGATCGCGCAGCAGGCCGAAATGGGTGTGGGCGTCGTAGCCCTCGTCGACCAGCAGGGCTTCGCCTTTGCCGCTGTGGGGGTCGAGGCGTATCAGACGCTGGGTGTCGGCGCCGCGGGGGTCGGCGAGCAGCACACCGATGTTGTCGGCGTCGAAGCCGTAGACGGCGGAGTGGGCGTCTTCATACTCCCACCTTGACACCACCCGCCAGTCGCCGTCCTCGTCCTCGCGGTAGAGCAGCTCGTTACCGGCGTCGGGCGTCGCCCGCAGGGCCAGTCGAACCCGCAGTTTCCAGTCGGCCAGGAACTCGGCGATGTCGCCCGGGTTCTCGGCTGCCGACTCCAATTCGCCGGAGACGGTGTTCAGCCGGTAGGCGTCGAAGAGGGCTTCGTCGCGCTTGTTGAGCAGCACTAACAGTTCGTCGGGCCGATCGGAGCTCTGCAGCGCCGGAACGGCCTTGGCGCCGGGGAAGGGGGTCAGGTCGAGGGGTTCGTCGTCGGGGTTGGTCGGATCGACCCGGAACAGGTGATTGTTCTCGTCGCCGTCGGAGTCCTGCAGGTAGATGACGTATCTACCGTTCTCGCTCCAGAAGTGCCGGCGGATACCCCGGCCCGTATCATTGGTCAACGGCCGCTCTTGGCCGTTTTCCAGCTCGCGCAGCCAGATGTTCAAAACGCCGTCCCGGGGGGCGATGTAGGACATCGAGCGACCGTCGGGGGAGAGGCGGGGCTGGACCCGGGCCGGGTTGCCGAAGATGACCTCGCGGGGGATCAGTGGAACCTGCATCTCTTTAACGTTCATGGACTTATCCTTCCCGATCTGTCGTTGAGACTCGAAGGTTGCACCCTGACTAGATTACTCCGTCGCGGCGGGTTTTTCAAGGAGGGGTATGTCTTGAGGCAGCCGGACGACGAACAACCTCAGATCAACATTCTTTTAGGGATTATCACCGAATAATGAACGAGCGCGAAGTCTGCTCCCGAGGTAGTTGAACACGTTTTCGGCGTCTCGATGGTTGAAGCGGAACGACCTTTCACGGATAACGAGCCTGAGGTTGCGTTCGAAGCCAGCGTGATAGGCTTTGCGGCGGCGTTTGGCGTCGCCCCGGAAGCTTCGAGGCCGTTGATATGCCCCTTGACGTCAACCAGTGTCCTGTCATGATCGATGCGCCTGTGGTGGAAGCCGCTGGGCGACAGTTTCTTGTGGGCCCGCCGGCCGTCGGCGCAGCGATAATTGCCTTTGGGGACATTTGACGTGCCGCTCCCCCGACCCGCTCTTCCCCGCCACATTGCCCCCCCTTTTGGTGGCGGGATGATAAACTCGTTCACGCAGATATAAGTACCCAACTGCAATAGCTGATGCTCATCTTCTGTTATGATCCTGTCATTATTTTCAACACCGGATTCGAGGCCCTGCGGAAGAAAATCAGTTGAGCGGTTCATTCTCCGTATCTCATAATGATAGTGGATAGCGCCGTTGTTTTCGGTGTAGAGTAATCATGCAGTCTCTGCAAAACAGCAAGCTCCACGGTAAATCAGACTTAACGGACGATGAAAAGACGTACAACGGGCCAAAGGAGACGCCATGAAACAGCTCTGTTCGGTTGTATTCGTCCTGCTTCTCGTCATTCCCGGGTTGGCCGCCGTAGTGGAGGTCAATACCTCCAGCGCCACGGCCAGCGCCTGGAGCGAGCATTCGTCCTATCCCGCCGCCAACTCTCTAGACGGTAATTTCAACTCTTTCTGGACCAACGACCGCGGCTCCCATCCGACCACGGACGGCGCCGGTGACTGGTACCAGGTCGATTGGCCCGGCGACGTCGAGATCGGTTTCATCCGCACCGAGGGCCGCAGTTTTCAGAGCGGCTTCTACAGCATTCCCCAAGACGTGCGGTTGCATTTCTCCGACGGCAGCACCCTGGACTTCAACTTCGACGACACCACCCAGGACCATTGGGTCCAGGAGTATGACTTCTACGCCGACCAGCAGACGACGGACTTCGTCAAGATCGAGTTCCTGACTTATTACCACCACGTCTGGGAGTACATTCAGTACTACGAGGTGGACTTCTACTACGACGACGATACCGGTGACAGCAACCCGCCCGAGGTGACGGGTCAGGACCCGGCCGACGGCGCCGTCGACGTTCCCCTCGACAGCGACATCGTCTTCCACGCCACCGATGACAACTCCGGCGTCGACACCGCGACCATCGACTTCACCGCCGCTGACAGCACCCTCTCCGGCGGCGCCCTGACCATGGTCAGCCCGCTGGCCGACATCAACGGCACCCTGGACGTCGATGACACCGATCCGCTGGACGTCATCTGCACCTTCACCGCCGACGCCGACCTGCCGGCCGACACCATCACCTGCACCGTCGCCGGCAGCCTGGCCGACAACGCGGGTAACACCATGGGCTCCGA
>WJLX01000127.1 GCA_014728225.1 Candidatus Coatesbacteria bacterium
GTTTTTGCGGAGGTGAACCGTTATCATCACTCGAACGGTCGCCGAGATGCAAAAACCGTGCCGGTTCCGGCCCGCCTGTCTCCAGTCGAACATCGCTTGTCAAAGGTCTCCCGGGCGGGTCGTAAACGGGCCGGGCTTTACAAAGCGCGGCCGGGTTTACAATAATGATCACGAATCATGAAGGGTCTGAGCCGTCGAGACTTGGGGGAGTTGCCGTTCAAACCGCAGACACGCGTGACAAACTAGAACCGGGTGGGTTCCGATGACACGACACATCCTCTACCGTCACGGCGACGGTTGGTCCTCGGAGCATCCCTTCCCGGCCCTCGATGTGATCGAGCTGGCCGACGGCTACCTCGTGCTGGTCGAACTGGCCGGGATGGAGCCCGACGAGGTCGAGGTGACGGTCCATGAGCGTTGGTTGATCATCACCGGGGACCGACGGCCCGTCCTGCCCAACCGGGCACGCAAGCTGTTGCGGATGGAGATGACCCATGGGCCCTTCCGCCGCGAGCTCCAGCTGCCCGTCGACGCAGACACCGACTCCGTCAGCGCGGGTTGGAAACAGGGGCTGCTGCAGATCAGCATCCCCCGACGCAACTACCGTGGCTTGGTGGAAATTGAGGACTGACTGGTGTCTGACGAGGTCAGGACCCACTGCTAACAATCGACGATGACCAACCTGCCACTTCCGACGGGTGTTTAGATGACAGATGGCAAACCTGAGCGCAAACAAGCTCCTCTCGATCCCGACGAAGTGGCCTTGGAGCAGGGCGAAGAGAAGGTCTTCCCCCTGCTGGTCCTCGAGGGCCTGGTCAGCTATCCCCAGATGCTTCTGCCCCTCAACGTTGAGGATGAGCGAGACATCAAGCTGATCGACGAGGTCATGTTCGGCGACCGCCTGGTGGCCCTGTTCACCCGGCGGCCCACAGATGATGAGGAAGCAGAGAGCGACGAGAGCGAGATCGGCGAGGATGACTTCCACCCCGTGGGCAACCTCGGGGTGATCCTCAAGATGCTGCGGATGCCCGACGGTTCGATGCGGTTGATGATCCAGGGCCTGCAGCGCATCCGCCTGGAGGAGTTCCACCCCGGCGATGACTACGACCGGGTCCGTGTCTCCCAGCTCGAGGAGACCGAGGATGATTCCGTTCGTATCAAGGCCCTGCGCAGCAGTCTCGGCGAGATCTTCGAGAAGATCGTCAAGCTGTCCAACCGTAACGACGAGGTGCTGGTCGCCGCGCTCAACATCGAAGAGAACGCCCGGCTGGCCGATTTCGTCGCCGCCAACCTGAACCTCGAACTGGCGGACCGGCTCCGGGTCCTGGAGACCGCCGACGTGGAAAAGCGTCTGGAGCTGGTGACCAAACTGGCCGTCCGCGAACTCGAGGTGCTCAAGATCGGCCAGTCGATCCAGGACGAGATCTCCGAGGGGATGGAGAGGACCCAGCGCGAGTACTATCTGCGCCAGCAGCTGGAGGCCATCAAGCGCGAGTTGGGCGAGAGCGACCAGTCCTCCGTCGAACTCGACGAACTGGCCGAGCGGGTCGAGGAGAAGGATTGGCCGGAGGCCGTAGATTCGAAGGCCCGGCGGGAGCTCAAACGCCTGCGCCAGATGAATCCGGGGTCGGCGGAGTACGTCGTCGCCCACACCTATCTGACCTGGCTTCTCGACCTGCCCTGGGCGCACTATTCCGCGGACCGGCTGGATATCGAACGCGCCCGGCGGATCCTCGACGAGGATCACTACGGCCTGAGTAAGATCAAGGACCGCATCCTGGAGTTCCTGGCCGTGCGCAAGCTGGCTCCTGAGAGCAAGGGCCCGATTCTGTGTTTCGTCGGACCGCCGGGAACGGGCAAGACCTCCATCGGCCGCAGCATCGCCCGGGCCCTGGGGCGCCAGTTCGTTCGGGCCTCCCTGGGCGGCGTCCACGACGAGGCCGAAATCCGCGGTCACCGCCGGACCTACGTCGGCGCCCTGCCCGGCCGCATCCTTCAGGGACTCAAGACCGCCGGCACCTCGAACCCCGTCTACATGCTCGACGAAATCGATAAACTGGCCAGCGATTTTCGTGGCGACCCCAGCTCGGCCCTGCTCGAGGTTCTGGACCCGGAACAGAACAACACCTTCCGCGACAACTACATCGAAGAGCCCTACGATTTGTCCCACGTTTTTTTCATCACCACGGCCAATACCACCGGCACCATCCCGCGCCCCCTGCTGGACCGGATGGAGGTCATCGAGTTCGACGGCTACACCCGGGAGGAGAAGGCCCAGATCGCCAAACGCTACCTCTTCCCCCGGCGGATCGAGGCCAACGGCCTGACCAGGGAGCAGCTCTTCCTGCCGATCAAGACCCTGCGCGTCCTGGCCGACTCCTATACTCGGGAGGCCGGGGTGCGCAACCTCGAGCGCGCCATCGGCACCATCTGCCGCAAGGTGGCGCGCAAAGTCGCCGCCGGCAAACTCGACGGACGGCTGAAGCTTCAGCCCGGCGAACTCGCCGAGTACCTCGGACCGCCGCGGGTTCTCAAGGAGCGCCGCAAGCCCGCCGACATGATCGGTGTGGCCACGGGGCTGGTCTGGACCCCCGTCGGCGGCGACATCGTGTTCATCGAAGCCGCCGCCATGCCCGGCAAGGGTGGACTGACCCTGACCGGTCAACTGGGCGACGTGATGCAAGAGAGCGCCCGCATCGCCCTGTCCCACGTCCGCGCCCGGGCCGTCGAGCTCGGTCTCGACGAAGCCGTCGGTGGGGACCGGGACATCCACATCCACGTCCCCGCCGGTGCTGTGCCCAAGGACGGACCCTCGGCCGGGGTGACCATGGTCGCCGCCTTGGTCAGTCTGTTCTCGGGCCGTCCCGTCAGGAACGAGGTCGGTATGACCGGGGAGATTACCCTGCGCGGCGACGTCCTGCCCGTCGGCGGCTTGAAATCCAAGCTGCTGGCCGCCAGACGCGCCGGCCTCCAGGAGATCATTCTACCCGCCAAAAACAAACCCGAGATCGAGGACGCCTTCAAGGGCGACGAAAAGCGGGCTATCGCCGATCTCGAACTGCACTACGTCAAGCGCGTCGACGAGGTCATCGACCTGGCCCTCGAAAGGAAGCATTAAACGGCCGAGTGTTGATGAGCAACCGAACGATACGGTGCGGAAACGGCTCCTGACAACGGCGGCGAGAGTCGGATTTGTCACCCACCTTGAATTGTCGAGTTGCGGCCCGACCGGCACGCCCCTCTGCGGTGGCAAACTGATGCCGATGGTTTCAAGCAAGCCGATAACCTCCTCGACGATAGCAGGCCACCTACCGGTCAATGATTCACTGCCCGTGTGCTGCTCGACCAGCCGTCAACAGCGTCGGGGCAGTTGTTCTCTTTGAAATTATCACCCAATTATGAACAAACGTCAGGTATGCTCAGGAGGTGGTTTAGCGCGTTTTCGTCGTCTCGCTGGTCGAAGCTGAACGACCTTTCACGGATAAACAACCTCAAGGTACGCTGAAACCACCGTCATTTACATCGACTATCGGCCGACTTATGCTGCGATCTATGGTTACATTTTGGGCAACTAGTGTGCCGGCCGGTTGCTTGTTTTCGCCGCTTTTCAGCCCCGTATTTGTAGCGGAATAGTACAGCTCATCTTGCATGTTAACACTGAGTTACAAACAGACATCGGTCCGAACACGCTGTACGATCCCTTAAGCAGTTATCGTGGATCGTCGCGATCAGGGACGGTCGCGGGCCCTCCCCGCAGACAGTTCCGGAACACGATTCATTCCAACCGGCTCAATCATTCCGTTGAAAAACAGCCCCGCCTGCGCCCAGCCGGACGTTCCGGCCGTACGGCCCCGAAACTGGCACGGTTTTTGCATCTCGGCGACCGTTGATGACGATGATAACGGTCGGCCTCAGCAAAAACCGTGCCAGTTTCGGGGTGCTGTATCCGCGGAGCGGCCGTTACCCGGCTGTTTTTCAACGGAAGCGGAAAGGGCTTGCCGGCAGACCATTGTCTGTTGCGTTATGCTCCTGCGGGGTTTAGGCTTGAGCGTCACCCAGGTTCGAGGAGGGACGATGGATTATACCTGCGGCGAGAAGCCCGGGATCGGCACCTATACCTGTCGCGATTGCGGTGCAACCGTTTTTCTCGACAACATCGGCGATGCTTTACCGCCTTGTCCGCGCTGCGAGGGATGTCGCTGGCGCGGCTGAGTGAGAGGGAATCAGGCAAGCCGCTCCCCACCGCCGCCTTTGCGGCGGTTTTCCTTGACAGCGCCCGCGGGCGTTTTCTATACTCAGCCTCCGCTTCGGGGGCCGACCCTTTGGGCCCCGTCTTTTGACATGCCACCGGGCCGGACCGGGCGTCCGCCGACGCTCCGCCGCTGACAGCAACCGGAAAAAAGAGAGCAGTATGGGCACCTACCAGATGAAACCGAGCGAGGTCGAGCAGAGCTGGTACGTCGTCGACGCCGCCGACGTGCCCCTGGGACGGTTGGCCAGCCGTTTGGCCCGCGTTCTTCAGGGCAAACACAAGCCCACCTGGGCACCCCACCTGGACTGCGGCGATTTCATCATCGTCACCAACGCCGCCAGGGTCAAGCTCACCGGCAATAAGCTGACCGACAAGAAGCACTACAGCTACTCGGGTTATCCGGGTGGATTAAAAGAGCAGACCTACGACGAGGTGCTGAAGAAGTATCCGGAACGCGCCGTCCGCTGGGCGGTTCGGGGCATGCTCCCGAAAAACCGTTTGGCCCGTCGGATGGCTCGTCGCCTCAAGGTTTTCGCCGGTCCCGAGCATAACCATTCGGCCCAGCAACCCGTGGAGTTGGCTCTCGATTAACCTCTTCAGGTAGAAGGAACTAGCATGAGCGATACTCAGGAAATCTGGGCCACGGGTCGTCGCAAGACCGCCGTCGCCCGGGTCAAGCTCCTCCCCGGTTCAGGCAAGGTTCACTGCAACGGCCGTGAACTCGACGAGTACTTCCCCCGCCGCTCCTGGCGGCTGGCCGTCCGTCGTCCCTTGACGACCGTGGAGGCCGAGGACCGTTTCGACATCCACGCCAACCTCACCGGCGGCGGGCTGACCGGACAGGCCGACGCCCTGATGCTGGGGATCGCCCGGGCCCTGGAGAAGCACGATCCCGAGCTGCGCCAGGTCCTTAAGGATCACGGTCTGCTGCGACGCGACGCCCGCGCCAAGGAGCGCAAGAAGTACGGTCGTCGCGGCGCCCGCGCCAGCTTCCAGTTCTCCAAGCGCTAAACCCCACCGGTTGTTTCTTTGCTTGCTGAAGGAGCGACCACCCGCCGCATCGCGGCGGGCGACCAACGACACACGCCGCCTGATCGACGCCCCGCGTTGCCCGGCGCAGACGTCACCGGAGTTGCACCAACGGCACCCGGCGACGATCTCCGTCGTGGTGGGAGCGCCGAGTTGACGGCGGCGGAGGCTCAAACGCAACCGCCGGCGCCGTGCCGGCACGAGGAGAGACATGCCCAAGGTAAGTGTTCGCGCCATGCTGGAGGCCGGGCTCCATTTCGGCCACCAGACCCGTCGCTGGAATCCCAAGATGGAGCGTTACATCTACGGCGAGCGTAACGGGATCCACATCATCGACCTGCAGAAGTCGGCCCAGAAGCTGCGCGAAGCCTGCAAGTTCATCACCAAGGCCGCGGCCCGGGGCGACAAGGCCATCTTCGTCGGCACCAAGCGCCAGGCCCAGTCGACCATCCGCAAAGAGGCCGAACGCTGCGGGATGTACTTCGTCACCAAGCGCTGGCTGGGCGGCACCCTGACCAACTACAGCACCATCAAGGGCAACCTCCAGCGCCTCGACGAGCTGGAGCGCCTGATCGAGTCCGAGCGCTTCCAGGCGCTCTCCAAGAAAGAGCGCACCATGATCACCAAGCGCTACGACAAGCTGCTCGGTCTGCACGAGGGCTTCCGTCAGATGCGCACCCTGCCCAAGATCCTCTTCGTCGTCGACCCCAAGCGCGAAAATATCGCCGTGCGCGAAGCCAACCGCCTGGGGCTGACCATCGTGGCCGTCGCCGACACCAACTGCGATCCCGACGAGCTCGACTATCCCATTCCGGGCAACGACGACGCCATCCGCGGTATCCAGTTGATCACCCACACCGTCGCCGAAGCCATCATGGAGGGTCTGGCCACGGGTTCCGAGGGCGATATCCCCTTCAGTGAAACCGAACCCCCCGCCGAAACCGAAACCAAGGCCGCCAAGGAGTAGCAGATAATGGCCGAAGAGATTTCCGCGAAAGAGGTTATGGCCCTGCGCAAGAAGACCGGCGCCGGGATCGTCGATTGCAAGAAGGCCCTGCAGGAATGCGGCGGCGACGAGGAGAAGGCCGTCGAGTTCCTGCGCGTCAAGGGGCTGGCTTCGGCGGAGAAGAAGTCCGGTCGCAGCGCCACCGAGGGCATCATTCACTCCTACATCCACGCCGGCTCCCAGCTGGGCGTTCTGCTCGAGCTGCGTTGCGAGACTGACTTCGTCGCCCGCACCGACGACTTCCGCGAGCTGGCCAACAACCTCTGCCTGCAGATCGCCGCGATGAACCCGGCGGCCATCTCGGAGAAGGACTTCCCCGAGGCCGTGCTGGAAGCCGAGCGCAAGGTGCTCAAGGAGCAGGCCCTCGAATCCGGCAAGCCGGAGAACATCGTCGACAAGATGGTCGAGGGGCGGATGAAGAAGTACCTCAAGGAGCGTTCCCTGCTCGAGCAGATCTACATCCGTAACCAGCCGGAGCAGAAGGACCGCACCGTCGCCGAGTACATCAAGGAGAACATCGCCAAGCTCGGCGAGAACATCGAGGTCGTCCGCTTCACCCGTTACGAAGTCGGCGAAGACTAAACCCGATGAGCGGATCGTCCCAACCCCGTCGAGTGGTACTCAAGATCTCCGGAGAGCGGCTGTGTCGCCGCTGTCCGGAGTCTTTTTCCCCCTTCGACGCCGTTTCGATCGGCCGCGTCGTCGAGGATATAACTGGTCTTCACGGCGCCGGTTACGGCGTGGTGGTCATCTGCGGCGCCGGCAACCTGCTGCGCGGCCGGGACTCCGTCTTCGACGACCGGGTATTGGCGGACCAGTCCGGCATGCTGGCAACCCTGATCAACTCCCTGGCCGTCACCGATGCCCTGAGGACGGCCGGACTGCCGGCCCAGACCTATTCGGCGGTTCCCGTGGACACCCTGGTGACCCCCTACCGGGCCCTCGAGGTCCGCTGCGCCCTGGACGAGGGTATCATCGCCGTGGTCGGCGGCGGCACCGGAGCGCCCTTCGTCACCACGGACAGCGCCGCGGCTTTGCGGGCTCTGGAACTCGGCGCCGGCTGCATCCTCAAGGCCACCCAGGTCGACGGCGTCTACTCCGCCGATCCACGCAGCGTACCCGGAGCCGTGCGCTTCGAGCGTCTGGATTACGACGAGGTACTCAACCGCCGCCTGGCGGTGATGGATCTGGGCGCCGTCGAGCTCTGCCGCTCGGGCGGTGTCGAGGTCCGTGTCTTCTCCGGCGAGGTCCCCGGCGGTCCGCTCAAGGCGCTGACCGAGGAGGGTTTCGCCACCGTCATCGGACCGCCCGGCGCCGACTGAGGCTGCAGCCCAAAAGCCGACGTGCTATAATGGATGTTTGGATGAACCTTCAACCTCCGGCATCCACACCGCCGGCGTCAGTAAGGAGTCAGCATGGCAGAACCCCGGCTCAAGGAATTCAAAAACAGGATGGACAAGGCCGTGGAGGCCACCCAGCGCGATCTGCGGGCCATCCGCACCGGACGCGCCAACCCGGCCATTCTCGACGGCATCCGCGTCGACTACTACGGTAATCCGACGCCGATCAACCAGATGGCCACCATCAGCGTCCCCGAACCACGGATGATCATGATCCAACCCTGGGACAAGAGCGCCATCGAGAACATCACCCGGGCCCTGCAGTCCAGCGATCTGGGAATCACGCCGAACTCCGACGGTGTCGTCATCCGCCTGCCCTTCCCCAAGCTGACTGAGGATCGCCGCAAGGAGCTGGTCAAGGTCGCCAAGAGCCTCAGCGAGGAGGGCAAGGTCTCGTTGCGTAACATCCGCCGCGACGCCAACGAGATGCTCAAGAAAATGGAGAAGAAGGGCGAGCTGTCCGAAGACGAGAGCAAGCGGCTGCAGGACGTGGTCCAGGACTATACCGACAAGCATTCGGCGAATATCGACAAGCTCGTCGAAGAGAAGGTCGGCGAGATCATGGACGTCTGATCCGGAAGACCGCTCAGGTCGACCCTGTCGGAATAGGCAAACAAAAACGGCCCCGCGGGGGCCGTTTCCTCCAGGAGTAGCACCCGGGGATTATCGTAAAAAAGAGGGCAGCCCACACGCTACCGGAGCATTACGCCGGGAGGGGATACCGCTGATTCAAATCGCCAGGGCTCGTCTACCGTGTACGGACCGCTGCACGTGTGTAACGCCCTGTTAGCATACGTGACGGGCTGTGCTGTTGTGTCACTGACAAGGGGGCTAGAAGCGGCAGAAAAACAAGGGGATTATCACCGAATTATGACCAAGCACGAAGTATGGTCCTGAGAATGTATAGCGCGTTTTCGTGTCTCGAAGGTTGAAGCTGAATGACCTTTCACGGCTAATGAGTTTGAAGCTACGCTTGAAGCCTCCATGGTCGGCTGTTAGGCGGCGTTTGACGTAGCCCCGGAAGTTCTCGAGGCCGTTGATATGGTTCTTTCCGTCGGCGAACTCTACCTGGTTAATGATACGCCTGTGGTGGTAGACGCTGAGCGACAGTTTCTTATCGGCCGTGTATCCATCGGAGTAGACGATCGAATCCAGTTCGACATTGTCCAAGCTCGCACTGACCAGACGCTTGATGTCACAGCGCTTGGGCAGGCTGCGCGGACCGCGCCGCCGCACTTGAGCAGCCCGAAGACGGCGATCTTGCCGCCGGCGCCCCGTCCGCACTTGCCCTTGCGATGGCCGCCGCAGTAGGACTCGTCGACCTCGATGTGTCCTTCGACTTTTTCCGGCTCGGCCTGGCGAGCGGCTGCGCGCCGCCGGCGGAAGGGTTAAGCGTTTCGCCGCGCCCTCGCCGACGCCGGACCGTTTCCCGGGGGACGGTCCGGCGGTTTTTAGCATTGTCGGGGCCTGAGCGGTCCCGTGTTCCGGCGCCACCGGCCAGGGGTTTCCAA
>WJLX01000128.1 GCA_014728225.1 Candidatus Coatesbacteria bacterium
AAGGATAAAGAGTCTGGAGTTGCGCTTGAAACATCAGTGGTCGGCTTTTAGCCGTCGTTTGGCGTAGCCCCGGAAGTTCTCGAGGCCGTTGATATGTGTCCGTCCATCAGCGAAATCCTGTTGGTGGCTGATGCGCTTGTGGTGGAAGCCGTTGAGCGACAGTTTCTTATGGGCCCGCCGGCCGTCGGCGTATCGGTGTAGCTGGTCGGGTCGAGCGCGGCCTGGCGAGCGGCGGCGCGGCGCCGGCGGATTGGCTTGCAGTAGCGTTATGCCTTATTACAATGGATGCCCAGGTCCTTGGCGACCCGCGCCGCCGGGACGCCGAGCCGGAACAGACGCGCTGTCTCGCTTATGCGCCCGTCGGCCAGCGGTAGTGATAGCGGGGGTTGCAGCTGGGATAGTTGACGTGCCGGTCCCCCGACCCGCTTTTCCCCGCCACATTGCCCGCCTCTATCGGTGGCGGGATGACAGATCCGTTCACGCCGCTGGAAGAACCCAACCGCAATAGCTGATGTTCACTTTCTGTGATGATCGTTAATTATTACAAGAATTGGCTGTAGATCGCAAGCCGCCGCCCGGGCATATGCAAGCGCGCTGTTATCAGCCTTTCCTTCAGCCTTTCCTGTAGTTCCCGCCTGAGTTAGCCGCCACTGTTGGCCTACTCGCTTGGTGACAGCGATTTGTGGATCATCGCTCTTATTATCAGCAGGTTACCAGCATGATCCGCAGCAGACGGGGTTAGTGATCCCCGTTGTGATAGCATTTTGAATTGCGCGACAGACCGGGGCGTCGGCTTCCACGGGTCGACTAAACCCGGCGGGTCGGGTTCGGCTTGACGACGGCTCCGCCGCGCAACCGGCTAGCGGGGCTTGAGGGCGACGATCGAGAGGGTCAGCGGGATGTCCGTTCGACCGTCGGGCAGGCGCCATGAGCCCTCGCGATCGCGCTCCAGGAAGGGGAACATCCGCCAGGCGGCGACGGGATACTCGCGCAGCTCGACCAACCGCAGCCCGGCCCCGAGCAGGGCCGAGACGATCTCCTCCAGCGGGTGCATCCACTCGTAGGTCGTGCGGTGGCGCATCTGCGCGTCGCAGGCGTAGGTACGGTCCTCGTCGAAGCGCAGGGCCCCTCGGTGGAAGTAGGGGTAGCGCACCCGCAGCTCGGCGGGATCCTCGTCGTCGAAGACCATCGCCGCCGGGTGGCTCTCCACCAGGGCGAAACGTCCGCCGGGGCGCAGACAATCGGCGACGGCCCGGCCCCAGGGGGCCAGCTCGGGCAGCCAGCACAGCACGCCGTAGGAGGTGAAAACGACGTCGAAGGTCTCGCCGAGGACGGCGGCGGCCGCGGTGACCTCGGCGTGGACGAAGCGGGCTGAAAGTCCCAACTCGGCGGCCAGGGAGCGGGCGTAGCCGATCGCCTCGCCGGAAAAGTCCAGCCCCGTCGCCCGGGCACCGCGGCGCACCCAACTGAGGGTGTCCAGACCAAAATGGCACTGCAGGTGCAGCAGGCGCTTGCCCGCCACCGGTCCGACGGCGGCCGTCTCCAGCCGGTCCAGGGTCTCGCGACCGGCCTTGAAACCCGCGACGTCGTAGAACCCGCTGGCCGTGTGATGACCGACGGCCTCGTCCCAGTGGTCGCGGTTGGCGCGCAGACGCTCGTCCATCTCAGTCCCCCCTCCCGCTCGCGGCGCCGTCCTTGCGGCGCCGGTAAAGGATGATCAACGCCGCGCCGACCAGGGTCAGCGCCCCGCCGAGGAGCTGCAGGCCCTCCGGCGCCGTGCCGTAGAGCACCAGACCCCAAACCAGCACCCAGACCGGCATGCTGCCGCGCACCAGGGTCACCTTGCCCACGGTCCAGCGTTCCAGGGCCAGGTAGTAGGGATAGATGCTGCCCACGGGTCCCAGCAGAGCGCCCAGGCCGAGTAACAGCCAGGTCCGCCCGGCCGTCGGTAGTTGGAAGCGCCCCTGGACCAGGGCCAGAACGACGAAGCAGACGGCCATCAACCCCGTGCGCCAGAAGCCCAGAGCCACCGGGTCCACCCGCTTGGCCAGGTGGCGGGCCAGCAAACCGTGGGCGGCGTAGAAAACGCTGCCCGCCGCCATGAAGAGGATCCCCGGCAGGGAGCCGCTCTCGTCGTAGTAGGTCAGCATCAGCGCCCCGCCGACGACCAGCACCCCGCCGAGGACTTGGGGCCAGCGGAATCGTTCCCGGTAGATCAGCAGGCTGCCCACGGCGGCCAGCACCGGGGTCAGGTTGTTGACAAAGGAGACCAGCGCCGGCCGCGCGTTGCTCAGGGCGAAGAAGAACAGCGCCGTCCCCGTGGTCTGCACCAGGCCCAGCAGGATGACCTTGAGCCGCTGGCCGCGGTCGATCCGCAGCCGGCTCGGACCGCCCAGGGACAGCCCCAGCACCAGATACAAACCCGTGGCCAGTGGAAACCAGACCGCGCTGGTGCCCCAGACCCCGAGCTCGGCGCTCAGCGTCGGGATGATGTAGAACACCGCCGAGGGCAGAGTCACACTGGCCAGGGCCCAGAGGAAACCGATCCGGGGGTTGTCCTCCCGGGGGCGGTGCAGGGTCCGGCAGGTGGTTGTTTGACTCATGCTGGTATCCCGGCTGGTCGACGCTAAGGGCGCCGCCGGAAGGGCGGCGAACCAAGGTGGTGTTACGGCTGATTATCACGCGGCCTAGATCTCGACGCTCAGGGCCTCCACCGGCACAGCCCTGCGGGAAGCGTCGCCGCCCTCCAGACGGAAGAAGGGGTAATCGGGGTCCAGCGCCGCCGTCAGGGTCCAGCACATCCGCCAGCCGTAGGCCAGGAAGCGCTCCTTGGCCCGCAGCATCCGCGCCGGGTTCTCCTCCCAGGCCCCGCGACGACCGCGGACGACGTGGGCCCGCGTCGCGCAGAGGTCGCCCAGGTGACAGGCCACCCGCTCCCGACCCTCGAAGATCACCACCTGGTGCCCCGGTGAATGGCCCCCCGTGGGCAAACAGCGTACTCCGCGCATTACCTCGACCTCGCCGTCGAGGAGCACCAGGTTGCCGGACTCCCGCAGGGGCCGGTAGTCGGCGCCGCGGTAGAGCGGCCGGTTGAAGGCGTTGGGATGGGCCGCCGCCGTCCACTCCGCCCGCTGGACCAGGTAGCGCGCCCGGGGAAAGCTCGGCCGCAGTCGGCCCTCGCCGTCCAGGCCCACCGCCCCGCCGGCGTGGGCGGCGTGGAGGTGGGTCAACACGACGTAATCGACATCCTCCGCCGCGTAGCCCGCCGCCGCCAGGTTCTCCAACAGGCGCCCCGGCCGCCGGACCCGACAGGGCGTTTCCTCGAGCAACTCCGGCTTGTCACCGATGCCGCAGTCCACCAGCAGCAGGCGCTCCCGGCTCTCCACCAACAGCCCGCCCGTCGTCAGCCGGACCCGGCCGTCGGCGTCGGGAACCAGCTCCGCCGCCCACTCCCGCCGGTCCGTCGGACCGAACAAGGCGCCGCCGTCGACCTCCAGCTCGGCGTCGGACAGATACCTCAGCCGACGCACGCGACCGGCGTCGCGCAACTGGAAGGGGGTGTTGAGCCTGAGGATGCGTCGGGCCATCTTCGTCTCTTCCGGATCACCGCGGGAGACCCTTGAAAAACAGCCTGACGACGAGGGTCGCCGTTACGCCGCGGCGGGCCGCCGGAACCGGCACGGTTTTTGCGGAGGCGCACCGCCGCCGCCGTTCCGACGGGCGCCGAGATGCAAAAACCGTGCCGGTTCCGGCGGCGCGAGGGCGTTGACTCGACGAGGGGTTTTTCAAGGGTCTCCCGCGGGGGCGCTCAGCCCTCGGCGGACTCGGCCAGGGCGGCGATCTCGGCGATCTGGGCGTCCAGCTCCGGCCCCAGCCCTTCGATGTCGGTGTCCAGGAAGCCGCGGATGATCAGCGCCACGGCCTGACGCTCGGTCATCCCCCGGGACTCCAGATACTCGACCTGCTCGGGGGCGATCTTGCCGATGCTGGCTTCGTGGGACAGCTCGGCGTCGACGTGTCGCGAGCGCAGGGCGGGCACCGAGGCGATGAAGCCCGCGGGCCCGGGGTCCAGGATCAGCCCGGAGCAGTCGACGTGGGCCTGACAGGCGGCCTCGCCGACGACGAGGCCACGCTGGATGATCCTGCCGCCGGAGCAGATGCCCCGGTGCAGGATCTGGGCGGCGTTGTCCGGAGCCTGGAGGTGAACCTCGCCGCCGGTGTCGATGTGGGAGCCCGCGGCGCCCAGGATGACGCTGTTATAGTTGACGTCGGCCCCGGCACCGACGAGCCAGGTCTTGGGGTTGCTGACGACCCTGCGCACCGGCTTGAGGGAGACGTAGTTGCTGGTAAAGGAGCCGCCGGCCTCGATCCGCGTCCCCGAGTGCGGGTAGACCTCGGCCTCGGGACCCCAGCTATGGACCATGGTGTTGACCAGGCGGGCGTCGCGGCCGATCCAGGCCTCGGTGGCGGCCCAGTGGTTGCCCCCGGCGGCCCCCTCCTTGAGGACGCAGCCCGTGATCAGGTGCAGCTCGGAGCCGTCCTCGAGGATGATCACGTTGTGGACCCGCTGGGTCGAACCCTCCCGGGACATGAACAGGCCGGTCTGGGCCGGAAAGACGACCTTCTCACCGGCACGGACACGCAGGAAGAAGCCCTGGGGCCGCTCCTCGGCGGCCAGAGACCGGGTGTAGTCGTCAGTCTGCGGATCGACCAGCTTCCAGAAGTAGTCGGCCAACCAGCCGTACTCGGCCAGGGCGTCGCCGATGAGCTTGAGCTCCAGGCCCTCGACGGCGGTCTGAGAGCAAACGGGCTCATCGTCGCGCAGGATGAAGGAGGCGGAGCGCTCGGCCGTTTCCGCCGTCACTCCGACCCCGGCCAGGGAGCGGGCGTCCTCGTCGCCGACGGGCAGTCGATTGTCGCTCACGGTGCCTCCTTAGTCGGTCCGGGTCGCGGCGGCTTCCTCGCCGGCGCCCAAACAGCGCACGCATTCCTCGAAGCCGCAGCGGCGGATCTTCTCCAGCACCAGCCGGGGGTTGCCGTGACAGGTCAGCCGTCCGTCGAGCATCACGTGGGCCTTGTCCACGGCGACGTAGTCCAGGATGTGGGCCGAGTGGGTGATGATCAGACCGGCCTTGCGCCGGGCGGGATGGGCCTCGTCCCGGGTGAGGAAGTCGTTGATCAGCCGGCCCAGCACGACGAGGGAATCCAGGTCGACGCCGGAGCCGGGCTCATCGAGCATGACGAAGCGCGGCTTCGTCGCCAGCAGTTGCAACACCTCGGAGCGTTTGATCTCGCCGCCGGAGAGGTCCTGATTGACGGCCCGGTTGAGGAAGGGACGCATCCGGGCTTCATCGACATAGCGGTCGACCTCCTCGAAGCGTTCCTCGTCATCGGCGGCGGCGTAGTCCAGGATGTCGCCCAGCCGGACGCCGGGGATCGTCGGCGGCCGCTGCAGGGCGATGCCCAAACCGCGCCGGGCGCGCTCGTCGAGCTCCAACCCGGTGACGTCCCCGCCGTCGAAGACGATCCTCCCCCGGGTGACCCTGTACTTGCTGAAGCCCATCACCGCCATCATCAGCGTCGTCTTGCCGCAGCCGTTGGGGCCCAGCAGGGCGTGGACCTCGCCCTGGGGGATCGTCAACTCGACCCCCTTGAGCAGCTCCTTGTCCTCCACGCTGACGTGGAGGTCGTGGATCCCGAGCAGGTTTTCCATCCGCCTTCTCCCGTCGGATTCGGCCGCCACATTCATCGTCGGCCGACAAACCGAGTGTAGCGCCGCGACCGATGTTAGTCAAACTCGTCGCGGTTGACCCCTTCGGCCCGGTGTTCTAAACTTCTCCGGTCGACGTCGGCCCGCCGCGCCGGAGAACCGCTCGCTCCGCACGGGGCGCACCTGGACCCGCGACGTCAAGCGCGCCCGGAACCGGCACGGTTTTTGCGGTGTCGCCACCGAAGGGCGGTTTTCGGCGGTTCCAGAGTTGCAAAAACCGTGCCGGTTCCGGGCGCCGTGGATCCGCTCGCGCTGTTCTCCGGCGCGGCGGCTGATCGTTCCAGGCGGGAATCGAGGCAGCGATGAAGCAACGGCAAACCCAGACGGCGGTCCTGATCGACGCCAAGCGACTCGACGGCCGGGTGGCCCTGTCGCCGCCCAACGTCTTCGTTCGTCTGGCGCTGATTCTGGGCGGCGCGGCGCTGTACGTCCTGAGCTTCCCCAAGGCCGGGATCTACGGTTTGGCCTACTTCGCCCTGGTGCCGTTGTTCACGGCGACCCGGGAGCTGCAGCCGGCCCAGGCCTTCCGTCACTGGTTCGCCTTCATGTTTTTGGTCAACGTCGGCGGCTTCTACTGGATGGCACCGATCACGGCGCCGGGCTTCGTGGTCAGCGCGATGTTGATGGCCCTCTATACGGGCCTGGGCGGCATCCTGGCCGTGGTGGTCTACCGCAAGGTGCCCCGGGTGCCCTGGTGGCTGGCTGCGGCGCTGGCCTGGGCGGCGACGGAGTATATCAAGAGTCTGGGCTTCTACGCCTTCCCCTGGCTGGCCTTTGGATACTCGCAGGCCCGCAACCTTGCCGGAGTCCAGTTCGCCGCCCTGTTCGGCGTTTACGGCGTCTCGGCCGTAGTGATCTTCTTCAACGCCCTGGCGGCGGAGGCGCTGGATTTCATCCGGCGGCGTCGGTTCGGCAAGGCGCTCACGTTCTTCGGCGTCGGCGTGGGACTGGTCGTCGTCGTCCACCTCGGCGGCGCCCTGGCCCTCGACGAGCCCGAGCCGACGACCCCCCCGGTGACCGCCGGGATAATCCAGGCCGGGATCGCCCAGGACCTCAAGTGGGATCACGACTTCCGCGCCACTGGCGAGACCTACCGCATCTACCAGCGCCAGACCGCGGAGGTGTTGGCTGCTGCCGCGGAGCCGCCCGACCTGATCCTCTGGCCGGAGTCGGCGGCCAGTTGCTACCTGGAGAAGAGCAGCCGTTGGCTGGACTGGGTCCGCGGGATCGTCAACCTGTCGGGCTGCCGCCACCTGGTGGGCACCCAGGTCCAGGACTTCGACGGCCCCGGCGGCTCCGAGCGCCACTTCAACGCCGCCCTGCTTTACGAGCCGGGCAACCCCGAGCCCCTGGAGCGCTACTACAAGATCCACCTGGTGCCCTTCTCCGAGACCATCCCCTTCGGCAAGGACATCCCGATCATCGCCGAGATGATCGCCCGGGCCAGCGACTTCGACGCCGGCTGGCGGATGCCGCTGTTCGAGGTCGTTCCGGGCCGGGGCGCCGCCGATTGGCCGCCGGCCGACCTCGAGACGCCGCCCCTACCGCGCACGGGCTGGATGCCCGACGGCTACCGGCCGCGGCGGCTGCCCGAGGTCTCAGCTAAGCTGCTCCCCGTCCCCGAGCTGCCCGATGAGCCGGTGATCGCCCACGGCGGTCTGCTGATCTGCTTCGAGAGCCTCTACCCCGAGATGGCCCTCGAGTACGCCCGCAACGGAGCCGACTTCCTGATGGTGACCACCAACGACGCCTGGTTCCGCCAGAGCAGCATGCCCGAGCAACACTTCGAGATCGCGATCCTGCGCGCCGTGGAGAACCGCCTGCCGTTGCTGCGAGCCGCCAACGCCGGCATCAGCGGCTTCATCGATCCCTGGGGCCGGCCCGGCCAAACGACGCCTCTCGACGTCGAGGCGGGTATCGTCCAGCGGCTGCCCCAAGCCGAGGGGCCGACACTGTACACCCGCATCGGCGACCTGCTGCCCCGGATCGAGCTGGGCGCCTGCCTGGCCCTGGCCCTGGTGGCCGTCTACTACACCTACCGCGAACGGCGCCGCCGGCGGAAGGGTTAAGCGTTTCGCCGCGCCCTCGCCGACGCCGGACCGTTTCCCGGGGGACGGTCCGGCGGTTTTTAGCATTGTCGGGGCCTGAGCGGTCCCGTGTTCCGGCGCCACCGGCCAGGGGTTTCCAA
>WJLX01000129.1 GCA_014728225.1 Candidatus Coatesbacteria bacterium
AGGCCTACCACGGCGGTTTCAAGCACAAGTTCAGTCTCTTCATCAGGGAGATGGAGTTCAGATTCAACCAAAGAAACGATCCCGGCATGATAGACTACCTAAAAAGCATCCTGATTGGTCCATGATCGTGTGTGATCCCTATTGATATCACCGACTATGTGATAGCCTGGGTCGAAAACGGCTACCCCAACCATGGCTTTCTCTTCGGCCCCTCAACCTACGAAGAGACCGGCATCAGATTCTATCACGGCGAAGAGAGCACCTATCCCTCCTACCGACCCAAGCTGACCGTGGTTTACACCCCGGACGCCGCCGTCGAGCATCTCAGCTGGGGGGAGATCAAGGCCCTGGATTAGCCCGACACCCCGCCGCGATAGCGCAGGACCACCGCCGCGGTCCGCCCGTCAAACCGACCACAAGATATTGTGGTCGGCTTCTTATTGTAATTCCGGCTCAACTAGCTGGTATAGCACGTATATACATGGCGTTATGAAGTTATCAACAACGCTCGCCTCTCTAAATAAGACACAAGATATTGTTGACAGCCCCGGGGCGGCGACCTATCATCAACCGCGGACGCCCGAGTCTGACGACGGGTGGCAAATCAGCGGCCGGAGATAACCTACAAGACGGGGAGGAACGGGTATGCCGACAACGGAGGGAACCGGAGTCGAGAGCGCGGTCTTCGGCGAGGTCATCAAACGTGACGGGCGCCGGGCGCCCTTCGACGCCGGCAAGATCACCGCCGCCCTGACCAAGGCCGGCCGGGCCACCGGGGAGTACGACGCCGAGACGGCCCGCAGCCTGACCCTGCGAGTGCTCAGCCTGGCCCAGACGATACTCGAGGAGCCCCCCGAGGTCGAGCGGCTGCAGGACGTCGTCGAGGAGGTCCTGCTGGCCTCACCCTTCAAGAGGACGGCCAAGGCCTACATCCTCTACCGCGACCAGCGGGCCCGCATCCGCGAGATGATCTCGCAGAACGACGTCGAGCTGATCGACGGCTATCTGGAGAAGCTGGACTGGCGGGTGCGCGAGAACAGCAACATGGCCTACTCCCTGCAGGGTTTGAACAACTTCCTGGCCAGCGAGATCTCGAAGACCTACTGGCTGAACAAGATCTATCCGGCCGAGATCCGCGAGGCCCACTCGAGCGGCGATCTGCACATCCACGACCTGAGCCAGCTCAGCGTCTACTGCGTCGGCTGGAGTCTGCAGGACCTGCTGCGCGAGGGCTTCAAGGGCGTTCCGGGCAAGGCGGCCAGCGCCCCGGCCCGGCACCTGCGCTCGGCCCTGGGCCAGGTGGTCAACTTCTTCTACACCCTCCAGGGCGAGGCGGCCGGGGCCCAGGCCTTCAGCAACTTCGACACCCTGCTGGCCCCCTTCATCCGCGCCGACGGCCTCGGCTACACCCAGGTCAAGCAGGCCCTGCAGGAGTTCGTCTTCAACCTCAACGTCCCCACCCGGGTCGGCTTCCAGACCCCCTTCACCAACGTGACCCTGGACCTCGAGCCGCCCTCGACCCTGGCCGAGAGCCCGGTGGTGCTGGGCGGCGAGTACACCGAGGACGTCTACGGCGACTTCCAGCAGGAGATGGACCTCTTCAACCGGGCCTTCATCGAGGTCCTGGCCGCCGGCGATGCCAACGGCCGCGTCTTCACCTTCCCCATCCCCACCTACAACATCACCCCGGATTTCGACTGGGACAACCCCAACCTCGAAGGGCTGTGGCAGGCCACGGCGCGCTACGGCATCCCCTACTTCGCCAACTTCGTCAACGCCGACATGAGCCCGGACGACGCCCGCTCGATGTGCTGCCGGCTGCGCCTGGACACCCGCAGCCTGGCCAAGCGCGGCGGGGGGCTGTTCGGCGCCAACCCGCTGACCGGCTCCATCGGCGTGGTGACGGTCAACCTGCCCCGGCTGGGCTTCGTCTCCCGGGACGAGGACGAGTTCTTCGAGCGCCTCGATCACCTGATGGAGCTGGCCCGCACCAGCCTGGAGATCAAGCGCGACGTGCTGGAGTCCTTCACCGACAAGGGGCTCTACCCCTACGCCCGCTTCTACCTGCGCGACGTCAAGCTGCGCTTCGACCGCTACTGGGACAACCACTTCTCGACCATCGGCCTGATCGGAGCCAACGAGGCCTGCCTGAACCTCCTCGGTCTCGATATCGGCACCGAAGAAGGTCAGGCCTTCGGCGGCAGGATCCTCGACCACATGCGGCAGCGGCTGCTGGAGTTCCAGGAGGAGACGGGCCGGCTCTACAACCTCGAAGCCACCCCGGCCGAGGGTACGACCTACCGCCTGGCCGCCCGGGACAAGGCCCGCCACCCCGGGATTCTCTGCGCCAACGAGGAGCAATCGAACAACGACGGAGCCAAACCTTTCTACACCAACTCGACGCAGTTGCCCGTCAACTACACCGACGATATCTTCGAGGCCCTCGAGCTGCAAGACGAGCTCCAGGCCCGCTATACCGGCGGCACGGTCCAGCACGTCTTCCTCGGCGAGGCCGTCGCCGATCCCGAGGCGGTCAAGACTTTCGTCCGCGCCGTCTGCGACAACTACCGCCTGCCCTACTTCACCGTCACCCCCTCCTTCTCCGTCTGCCCCAGCCACGGCTACCTGGGCGGGGAGCACGCCGAGTGCCCGGAGTGCGGCGAGCGCTGCGAGGTCTACTCGCGCTCCGTCGGCTACCTGCGCCCGGTGGACCAGTGGAACGACGCCAAACGCGCCGAGTTCGAGCTGCGCAGCCGCTTCAGCCTGGAGCGCCCCGCCCTCGCCGAGCCCGCTGCGACGGCGGCACCCACTCCGGCGGTCGAGGTCGAAAGCGCCGCCGAGCCCGCCCGCCGCGGCGGCCAACTGACCCTGTCCTTCGTCGAGTAGGGCGACCGATGCCCCCCAACGATCAGCTCCCCAGCCTGGGCGGCTTCCAGCCCTTCACCCTGAGCGACTACCCCGGTCGCCCCGCGGCGATACTCTACACCCGGGGCTGCAACCTGCGCTGCCCCTTCTGCCACAACGGCGGCCTGCTGAAGCAGCCGACGGCCGATAACGAAGACGTCCCCTACAGTCACGTCCTCACCCTGCTGACCGAACGTCGGGGCAAACTGACCGGCGTGGTGATCAGCGGCGGCGAGCCCACCATCCACCCCGACCTGCCCGCGCTCTGCCGGAGGCTCAAAGACCTGGGCTACGCCGTCAAGCTGGACACTAACGGCACCCGGCCGGCCGCGCTGCGCCACCTGCTCGCCGAGAAGCTGCTCGATTTCATCGCCCAGGACATCAAGGGCCCCCTCGAGCGCTACGACGAGTTCTGCGGCCGGTCCGTCGAGCGCGCCGCCGTGCTGGAAAGCATCGACCTCGTCGCCTCCTCCGGCCTGCCCCACCTCTTCCGCACCACCCTGGTCGAGCCCCTGTTGCGTCCCGGCGACCGGGAGCGGATCGCCGCCCTGGCGCCCCCGGGCTCCCGCCACGTCTGGCAGCGCTTCAATCCCGCCCGGGCCCTCGAGCCCCTCCTGCGCGGCTGAACCCCCCGGCGGTGTCACGGTTGTTGCAGGCCGCGGTCTCCCGCCGGAGACCGCGGCGCAACAACACGCGCCACCGCCTCGCACATCGACGACGGGTACTGGACAACCGCGGGGTCGGCGCGGGTTTTTGCGCCGCTGGACCGATCAGGGTCCAGCGGCGATGCAAAAACCGTGCCGACCCGTTTGGGCGGGGTTGAGGCGCGGAAAACCAGCCGCCCCTTGCCAGACCGGCCGGGGCGTTTTATCATTTAACGGGCTCGTTAATAGTAGACTCGTTACAAACTCAAGCGGAGGTCGCCGTGTCGCGTAACCAACAGCTCGTTCGTCAATGGCTGCTGCTCAAGACCCTGGGGCGTTACGGCAAGACCATCAAGGAGCTGGCCGGTGAGCTCGACGTCACCGAGCGGACCATCCGCCGGGACCTCCACGCCGTCGAGGACGCGGGCTTCCCGATTTACGACGAGTTGATCGACGACGACGCCCGGGCCGAACCCGGCGAGAAGCGCTGGCGGTTGATCCCGGAGTACGATCGCCTGCCGCCGATCCCCCTGAGCCGGGACGAGGCCTTCGCCGTGCTGGCGGCGGCCCGGGCTCTGGGCCATCTCGAGGACACCCCCATCGGCGAGGCCTTCGGCACCCTGGTCGAGAAGCTGCGCCGGGCCATCACCCCGCTGGAGCGGGAGCTGAGCGAGCTTTCCGGTACCTACCTCGACGACGCCGAGATCGAGCGCAGCTACGCCGCCGAGCGGGAGACCATCGAGGCCTTGCTGGCGGCGATCAACAAACGGTGCCTCCTCGACGTCACCTACCATGCGGCCCACACCGACGCCGTCACCGAGCGCACCATCGCCCCCTACTGCTTCTGGCGCTCCGGTGGCGAGCTCTACGTCATCGCCCACTGCTACCTGCGCGGCGAGGCGCGCAGCTTTCGGGTGGACCGCTTCCGCGCAGTGGCCGTCAGTGCCGCGGAGCGCGAGTGGCCGGCGGATTTCGATCCCGTCGACTTCATCCGCTACAGCTTCGGTCCCTGGGTCGGCGAACCCAAGGAGGTCGTGCTGCGCTTCACCGGCGGCAGCGCCGATTACGTCGAGGGGCTGCAGGTCCACCAGACCCAACGCCAGCGACGGCGCGACGACGGCTCCCTCGAGCTGGGCCTGCGTGTGGCCCCCTCGATCAACCTGGCCCAGTGGCTGGCCGGTTTCGGCGGCGACGTGCTCGTCGAGAAACCCAGCGAGCTGCGCCGCTGGGTCGCCGAACTACACGCCGGCGGGCTGGAGGTCAACGGGTTCGACGGTTAGCCGGGCTGCGGCGCGGGCGGGGGTCGGCGCTGACCGCTTCCAGCCCGTCAGTCCAGCCATCCTGCACACAGGGCCGGGGAGAACCCCGGCCCTGTGCGGTATCAGCTACGGCGGCCTAGAAGTAGTAGGCGTAACCGGCGAAGAAGCTCAATCCGGCGAAGCCCTGACCCTCCTCGGCGAAGATGTGGTGCAGTCTGACGCCCACCTCGGCCAGGCTGTGCGGCGGGAAGGGGAACTCGGCGCCGAGCTCGGCCACGGCGGCGAAGTTGGCGGCGTCGTAGGTGTAGCTGAAGGTATCGTCGCCGGGGTCGGAGAGGCCCAGGCTGGTCTGGCGGAGCTGGAAGGCCGGACCGGCGCTGACGAAGGGGCTGATCCAGTTGTCCGGGAGGAAGCTGACCCGGGGACAGACGCCGAAAGTCAGCAGGGTGGCGGTCTCGTCTTCGCCCAGGGCGCCGCCGTCCTTGGGCAGGATGTAGGTGAAGTCGAAGAAGCCGAAGAGCTCGAGATCGCCGGGCTCGAAGCGATAGCAGACCCGCAGACCGCCCTGGATGCCCATATCGAAATAGGCCGAGCCGCCGGCGTGGCTCCAGTAACCGGCCTCGGCCGAAAGGCCGAATCCGGTCAGGGGACGGATCTTGCGGGCCTCGACACCGCTCGCCAGCAGCAGCGCGAGCATCACGATAACCAGAAAACGTTTGCGCAAGGGCCACCTGCCAAGGCTGCGGCTCACCGTCGGGTTAAGTGAATGTTCGCAGGCAGTATAGCAATGGAAACGCAACAGTGTCAATGCGACGCGCCGACGGGAGTTGAGCCCTCGGGGGCGTAACGCCCCGCGACGAGGCGGATGACCACACGCCGTCGCCCGGCGTCGTCCACCCCGCTCGGGCCGTCAAGCCGCGCCGAAGGGGCCTCCCGGGCCGACGGAGGTTTCCGGCATCCAACCGGCCGATCGTCGACCACAGTTAGAGCAAGAAACGTGCCAACGGCGGACCGTGGCGCGGATTTGAATCCCGCCCGCCTTCGCCGGATGACTGTAACCCGTAGGGCGGGGGCTCCGCCCCCCGCCGCGATTGTTTAATGGATGCGGTTCGGCGTTAGCGATTTAACGACGGGTCGCAAGACCCCTCGACCCTCTGTTCTCGGTGGTTCCCACCCTGCTGACGCTTTGTAGAACGGGCGGCTGGTGACAGCCGCCCTTACGGGTTCCGCGGCGGTCTTGGCCGCCCTGCTGTAGGGGTGGGATTTTCATCCCGCCTGTATGACGCAATGATGATCGCCCCCTACCGCCCGATGACCACCCGGCGCTAATCACTCAGGGTCTTGATGCGGCCCCAGCTCAGCTCCTCGACGGCAACATAGCCCGCCAGGTAGTAGACGGCGTTGGCGATCAGGCGGAAACCGTCGCCGGTCCAGTGTCTATACTCGACCGCGGTGAAGTTGATCCCCACCACATTACCATCTGCGCTGAGTGCAACGCCGCCTGCATCGGAGAAGTGTGCCAGTTCATCAGCGCCGGGACGCAGTTCTGTTTGGATACGTGAATACACCTCAAATATACCAGTGACATTATCAAAGATAGGTGAAGCTGGCTTATCAATGACCATGTCACAGTAGCCTAGGTTTAGTTCTGATGAAGTGCATCCATAAGGACGATACTGGTCCGTCCACCATCGGCCAGTAGGTGCACCTCCGTAGTAGTGGTATGGGCCCATCATACTAAAACATAGATTAACGACATAACCACCATTATCAACGTAATCAGCAAGCAAATTACCCAGCCCCTCTGAATATAATATCTCAAACTCACCATCTGTAATGATACAGTCATATTGTTGTATATATGATAAGGGTGGCAATGTATCATAAATATTATACCCATATGCCAGACTAATTCTTGGATCATTATTTAATGATTGTATTAATTCTTGAAAGTGAGTAGGCTGATAAACTAGTAATGCAACCTTAATCTGATGTGGATAGCCTATGGTGACCAAAGTAAATAATAGAATAGCAATCTTTTTCATCATTGTTTCCTCACTGTACCCAGCGTCCCTGGGTTTGGATAGGTTCGTCCCACATAGCCTGAAAAGTGTCCCAATCGTCTATCACCATCTCCAACACCATCTCATCGTGGCCACACTCCGGCCAGCCGTCGGGAAAGACCGCTGGCCAAGCGGCTCGGCTGTACCAATCCAGCTGGCAGCCATCTTCGGTTTCACAGGGCCAGTAGTCTGGTCCTTGGCCACTTCGTATTCCCTGGGGGTGGGGGAAGTTATTGTAAAACATACCATATATTCCTGGTGTATGGTCAATAAAATAGAAGCACTGATCTGTTTCTGTCCAGCTCCACCAATCTTCGGGAACACCGATTTCGTTGACCGTCTTTGCCCAGGCGATCGGAAAATCGCCACCCATGTGCAGATTCGGCTCCGGGGGGTTCTCACCCGCGCGGCGCGGTGGCGCCGCCAAGGCACAGAGCGTCCAGCTGCCCGGGGGGCGGCGGGAGGTCCAGCGCCGGCCTCGAAAGCGCCCAGCACCCCATGTTGAGCAAGAAACGTGCCAACATTAAGCCGGGGGTGCTGAATCAAGCCTCTGTGCACCGACCGTTTTGAGGCATGTTACCCGTAGGGCGGGGCCCCCCGCCGTATTGGCTGCGTTCAACTGTTAGAGTGTTATTGTATTAATCAAACAGCGGTGGCGGAGGATTCACCCCCCGCCACCGCCCTAAGTGGTATTGGTAATCGCCCCCTACCGCCCGATGACCACCCGGCGGCTGAGCGCCTCACCTTGCGTCTCCAACCGCAGCAGATACACACCGCTCGACTCCCCGGCGCAGTCCCAGCTAACCTCGTGCCGCCCGGCGGCCAGTTCACCCTCGCTCAACGTCGCCACCCGCCGCCCGGCCAGGTCATAGACGCTCAGGCTGACGCGCTGGGCCTGCGGCAGCGTGAAGGCGATGCTGACATTGCTATTCGCCGGGTTGGGCCAGGGGGCCTCCAGGGTCAGCGTCCGCTCGACGTCGGGAACGACCACGGCCTCCGTCGGCCCGTATCGCTCGGTATGCCCGTCAGCGTCCGTTG
>WJLX01000130.1 GCA_014728225.1 Candidatus Coatesbacteria bacterium
GTCATGAACGAGCTCGTTTCCGTCGCCTGGGACGAAAACCTCAACGAGCTGTGGTATGACATCTACGACACCTACAACGGCGGCGCAAAGTCGATCAGTTGCAATCCGTACGGCGACGTCTTTATCTGTGGCACTTTGTACCATTTAAATGCTGATTACGGCGCCCTGAAATACCACTACACGCCGAACCCCGGCAATCCCCTCGGCTCCGCTGGCGAATCGGCCGTCAGCGAGACCCGCATCCGTGTACTGAACAACCCCGTCGCCGGCGATCAGTTGGCTGTCGCCTGCGATAGCATGCTCAACGGCGACGCCGCGATCAAGATCTACGACCTTTCCGGTCGGCTGGTCCAGCAAAACCCCTGCCGCATCAGCAATGGGCGGACCAACACCATCAGCGTCGGCAGCCTGCGCAGCGGTCTCTACATTCTGGAAGTCGCCCAGGAGTCCGAGCGGGCGACCTGCCGCTTCATCGTCGAGTAAGGCTTCCGCGACCTTAACCATTTGACAGCAAAGCCTTCCGGCCCCGGGTTCTCCCCCGGGGCCGGCTCGTAACCCTGGACCAGCCCCTGTCAATCAAGGCAGTCCTGAACGAACCGGGCCGCCCGCAGGCGGCCCGGTGATTATTGATACCTGCTGACAACAAGGACTGTCGTCGATTATCACGGCCCTCCGAGCGCGCATCCGCCGTGCAGGAGGTTCGTTCGCCGTCCTGTCACGCTGGAAACGGACTCTTGATAAGCCTATAATGTCAATGGGTCTGATGGCCCTACTGATGTCCCCTTCAAGAAAAGTAACCCGTCACTAAAAGGAGACTTTAATATGCGCAAGGTAGTCCTCTGGCTCCTAGTTGCTCTCGTGCCCGTCCTGGCGCTGCCCGACGTAGCCTTGCTCACCACCTCGGCTGATTACTCGGGTATCCTCGGCGCCCTCGAGGGCGACGCCGAGATCGGCTCCGTCACTTATCTCGACGGTCGGTATTCCACCCCGACAGTGGCCGAGCTGCAAGCCTACGCCTGCGTCCTGGCTTATGCCAACTATGCCTGGAACAACCAGAGCGGCATGGGCGACAACCTGGCCGATTACGTCGATCTCGGCGGCAGCGTCGTCCTCGGCACCGCTGTCTTCGATACCGGCGGCCAATGGCAGCTCCTGGGCCGCATCACCGGGGACGCGGCCTACTCCCCGCTGACCCAGGGGGGCTCCAGCTTCTCCTACACCAACCTGGGCAGCGACTCCGGCCACGCCATCATGGACGGCGTGAGCAGCATCAACAACGGCTTCTTCTGGTCGATGATCGACACCGAATCCGGGGCCGAGTGGATCGCTGATTGGGCCAACGGCTATGACCTGGCCGCGATCAACGCCAATGAAAACTGCATCGGACTGAACATCTACTACGACGGCGCCCACGACTGGACCGGCGACGGCTATCCCCTGGCCGTCAACTCCGTCAACTATCTCGTCGACGCCAACAAGCCCGTGCTGGAGACCGTCGCGGTCCAGGCCGACACCGGCGTCGTCATTCTGACCTTCGACAAGGACACCAACGAGCCGACGATCGACGAGACCAACATCGACACCGTCTTCGCCCTCGACGACGGCACCCGGGGCGGCGGCTTCGGCGAGGTCCGGGCCCTGGGCCTGGGCGCCTCCCCGGCGGCTCCCCACTCCTGGCTCTCCGGCAGCGGCGCCCTGGGCGGCGCCGTCTGGACCGACGCCGCGACCCTCGAGGTTACCCTGTCCATGGACGGCGGCAAGCCGACCCTGGCCGTGGGCGACACCGTGACCGTCGACGGCGCCACCGTCCAGTTGGCCGACGTCAACAACCCCTGCGACAGCGAAGCCACCGTCACCGGCGACTTCGGCGAGTGGAATGTCGTTCCCGTTTCCTGGGGTCAGATCAAGCACCTGGATTAAAGCTGATCGATCGCCGCAGTCCTGAACGAACCGGGCCGCCCGCGGGCGGCCCGGTTGTCGTCGGGTAACGCCGGTCACTCGACGGTGATGACGATCCGCGCCGGGGCCGAAGCGGTGAAGGGATCGATCTTCTCCCCCGTATCATTGTTCTTCGAGGCGGAGCACTTGTAGTAGCGTCCGTTGGCGTAGTGAGTGGCCCAGTCCGTGGTGATGGTGCAGTCGCCGTCGTCGTCAGTGGTGCCGGAGCTTTCGTAGAGCCAGGGACCGCTGCTGCTGTCGCCGACGAACCAGACGACGCCGGCGCCCTCGACGGGCCCCTGCTCATCCTGGACATGGATGGTGATGTCGGTGCTGGCCAGGGGGTTGTCTTCGTCGGCGGCGGTCGTGTTCTCGCAGGCCGTCAGCGCCAGGGCGCCCAGACAGACCAGGACGATCGCGGCTCTGATGAGAGCATTTCGCATCTTTGCTTCCTTCCCGGGGTGAGGGCCGTGGGGGCGCTTCCCCGATGCCGGCCCTCCGTTCAGCAGTGCTGTTAAATGTTCCTCGCTCTGGCAGCTCCGGGCCGCCACGGAGGACGGCCCGGAGGACGGCCCGGAGGATACGAGGTCAGTTTTCCATTTAGTCGATGATCACGGTGATCGTCGCCGGGGCCGACGCGGTGAAGGGATCGATCTTCTCCCCCGTATCACCGTTCTTCGAGGCGAAGCACTTGTAGTAGCG
The DNA here is from genome assembly GCA_014728225.1 of Candidatus Coatesbacteria bacterium. Taxonomy (NCBI): domain Bacteria; phylum Candidatus Coatesiibacteriota; species Candidatus Coatesiibacteriota bacterium. Next base: position 2,641 of record WJLX01000130.1, read on the forward strand.
ATCGTTGGCGTAGTGGGTGCCCCAGTCCGTGGTGATGGTGCAGTTGCCCAGGGCATTTGTGGTGCCGGTGTCCTCGACGATCCAGGGGCCGCTGGAGCTGTCACCGATAGACCAGCTGACGGAAGCGCCGCGGATGGAGTTCCCGTATTCGTCCTCGACGTGGATGGTGATGTCGGTGCTGGCCAGGGGGTTGTCTTCGTCGGCGGCGGCCATGTTCTCACAGGCCGTCAGCGCCAGGGCGCCCAGGCAGACCAGAACGGCCAGGGCGATGATGATTGACTTGCGCATGAGTTTCTCCTTTTGTTCGGGTGAATGACTATAGCGGATGTCCTTAAGCATCCCTGAGAAAAAACTATCAAATAAACTATGAACAATCAAGATAAATATAGTATACTATAGTATTCATAGATACTTAGTGAAACCCAACCGGCCGGTTCAACTCCAGGCCGTTTTTCTCATTCAACCCTCCATCGCCGGGCCACACCAAACCGGGAGGTCGAGATGGACGGGTCATATGCGGTCCTTTTAGCGCCGTTGCTGATCAGCGTGACATCACCGGCCGGGGAGATCGAGCCGAGCCGCCCCGCCGTCCGGGCCGCCGTCGAGCCAAATATCGTCCAGCGGATGCGCGCCTTCGCCGAGCAGGACACCGAGTTGCCGGCTGACCCCTTCACCAGCGACGGCCGCTAACTGGTCGTCTGGCTCCGCCAGGATAGCGGTCGGTGGTTAGCCGTGGATCTCGACCCACCCGTGGACTGAGCGCCGCGGAACCCGCCGCGCGCCCCGGACGCCCCACCCGATTCGCGGTCTACATCAGCCCCCGGCGATAGGCTTGACAGCCCGCGACGGCGGACTTACCATCGGCCCGTCGAGCGGCCCCGCGAGCCCCCACCACGTCCCCCTTCGGAGGAGAAGCGACCATGGCGGACCGTCCCCCCCTCTCCCAGCGCGCCCAGGCCATCCCCGCCAGCCCCATCCGCAAGCTGGTGCCCTTCGCCCTGGCCGCCAAGCAGCGCGGCGTCCACGTCTACCATCTCAACATCGGCCAGCCCGACCTGCCGACCATCCCCGCCGGGCTCAAGGCCCTGCGCGAGTTCAAGACCGAGGTCATCAAGTACGGCCTCTCCCAGGGCGATCAGGCGTTGACCGCCGCGCTGATCAAGTTCTACGGACGCCTGGGCTACCACTTCGAACCCCACCACATCGTCGTCACCACCGGAGGAAGCGAGGCCATCAGCTTCGCCATGATGGCCATCGGCGACGAGGACGACGAGTTCATCATCCCCGAGCCCTTCTACACCAACTACAACGGCTTCGCCGTCACCGCCGGCGTCAAGCTGGTGCCGATCACCACCTACCCCGAGAGCGGCTACCGCTGCCCCTCCGTCGAGCAGTTCGAAGAACAGATCACCCCGCGCACCCGGGCGATCATCGTCAACTCCCCCGGCAACCCCACCGGCGCCGTCTACTCCCGCGAAGAAATCCAGCGCATCGCCGACCTGGCCCGCCGGCACAACCTCTACGTCATCTCCGACGAGGTCTACCGCGAGTTCACCTTCGACGACACCCGGGCCGTCAGCATCCTGGACATCGACGACCTCGAGGAGCGCGCCGTCGTCATCGACAGCATCTCCAAACGCTACAGCGCCTGCGGCGCCCGCATCGGCTGCGTGATGAGCCGCAACAACCGCCTGATGGAGGCCGTGCTGCGCTACGCCCAGGCCCGCCTCTGCCCGCCCGCCCTGGGCCAGGTCGTCGCCGCCGCCGCCTACAACGACGAGAGCGACTACATCGAAGAGAGCCGCCGCGAGTACCAGCGCCGCCGCGACGTGGTCTTCGACCGCCTGATGGACATCGAGGGCGTCGTCTGCGAGAAGCCCGAAGGAGCCTTCTACTGCCTGGCCAAACTGCCCATCGACGACGCCGAGACGTTTTGCAAGTGGATGCTGACCGACTTCGAGCGTGACGGCCACACCGTGATGACCGCCCCGGGACCGGGCTTCTACGCCACCCCCGGCCTGGGCTCCCAGGAGGTGCGCATCGCCTACGTCCTCAACTGCGACGAGCTCGAGGCGGCGATGGACTGCCTGGTCGAGGGCATCCGGGCCTACAACGCCCGCTGACGCACCAACCAGCTAACGGAGCAAACGACGGGGCCGACCTTGCAGTCGGCCCCGTTTTTTTAATCCGCCGCTCACGCGCCGAACCCCGGCAACCGTCAGGCCGGAGCGGTTGTTGCCCGCAGACCTCCCGCTGAGGGAGGTCTGCGGAACGCAAGAACCGTGCCGGACGCGCAACACAGGAACCCTCGCCTAGGGCACCACCCAGGTGAAAGTGCCCTCGGAGACGGTCACGTCGCTCTGCCACATGTACTCGCCGCGCAGGGAATCCCAGTCGTCGACCATCTCGATGACGACCTTGTACTCCACGGTGTGCCGGCCCTTGCAGCCCTCAGCGCCGTAGGTGTTCAGGTCGCTGTAGAAACCGTAGACGTCGTCGCCCCACTCGCTGGGCAGCAGGGCGTAGCCGCCGCACTGGTCCCAGTCCAGCGAGGGATCGTCGATCTCCACCCACCACTGGTTGTCGGGGTGGGGCCAATCGGCCGCCGGATCGATGGTCAGGTCGACGAGGTGGTAGTAGCCGGAGAACTGGGCCCCGGGATAGAGCTCGTTGGCGTAGTTGATCCAGTCCTCCAGGGTGTGACCGCCGTAGTAGCAGCGGGCGTTGATCTCGCTATCCACCCCGTAGGTGAAGGTGTTTTTGAGGTTGTAGCCGCTTTCAGCCCCGAACTCCGGGTAGGCGTTCTGGAAGACGACCTCGCCGGGGGAAAGGGCCGCCGCGGGCAGGACGGCCGCGATCATCAGTAGAATGGTGAGTGCACGCATGAGAGACCTCCGGAGGGTTTGCGGGAGTTATCTAGCAACACAGCGCCTTAATCTGTCACGAATAACAATATAATCTCCGTCCAGACAAATGTCAACCAGCGAACGACATAAAAAAACACCGCCCAATTCGGGCGGAGTTGAGCATACTCATCAATAAATCACATCAAAAATTACATCAATCAGATGCACACATTGAGCATCTTAACTAAAGCCGGATAAGGCACTGCTGCTGTCCAAACCGGTCATATTGCCGCTAATATACCCTTACAATCTCCCTGGATCAAGCGCTGAAGGCCGCACATCGCTCAAAGCTGCAAGCGCCTCACTCCGCCAGCAGCACCGCCCGGCAGGGCGCCCCCTCGGCGGTGGGAATCGACAAGGGCAGGCAAATCAGGCGATAGCGCCCCGGAGTAGCCCGCGAAAGGTCGATATTCTCCAGGGCCGGCACGCCGGCGCCGAACAGCATCCGGTGGACCACCGGCTCGCCCTCGAAGCCGTCGACGCTGGGACCGTCGACGCCCAGCAGACTCAGCGGCAGCCCCAGCAAGCGCTCGACCAGCTCCGGCGAGGGA
>WJLX01000131.1 GCA_014728225.1 Candidatus Coatesbacteria bacterium
GATCTTGATCGCCACAGCCTTGGCCTTCTTCACCACCCACTGGATCGCCTTGTTGATCGGCTTGCGGACCTGCTTGATGATGTCCTGCACCTTGTCCGCCAGGCCACCCAGGCCGAGCAGGTCGGCCAGGAAGCCGATGACAGTGGGCAAGGCCTGGGAGAGGGCGTTCTCCACGAAGTTGGCCGCCGCCGAGAGGTTGCCCGAGGCGATCTCCACGATGGAGTCGATGATCGAGTTGACCAGCGTCATGAGCCGGCTGGCGTTCTCGATAAACCACTTGACAACGCGGATGATCGACTGGACCGCCTTGACGAACGCCCCCGCCGGCCCGCCGAGCATGCTGACCAGCCACTCGATGCCAGACTTGATCACCTGCTCGATCACCATATCCTTGATCGCGTCGATGACCATGGTCTTCAGGTCGCCGATCATGCCCTTGATGTACTCCCACAGCCCGGCCAACCCCTCGGTGCGGATGATCTGGAAGATCTCCCACGCCGTCTCCAAGGCGCTGACGATCTGCTCGCCCTTGGGGCCGAGGGCCTGGACGACCTGGGCGCGGATGTTCTCGTAGGTCAGCCCCAGCACCTGGAGCACCAGGTTGAGGATGCCCTTGAGGTCGAACTTCTCCGGCAGGGTGATGCCCGCGGGCCCGAGGGCGCCGGTGAGCCAACCGACCAGCGCCGACTGGAGATGGCTGCCGATGTTGCCCACGAACTGCATCAGGCCCTGCTTGATCGCCTCTAGTAGGTTCTTGAGGAACTGAACCGGGTCCTCGATGATCATCTCGATGGCGCCGGCGGCGCGAGATAACATGCCCATCAGCATGTCTTTCAGCTCCAGGATCGTCTCGATCACGCCAGCGATGGCGTCCTTCGCCTTGTCGATCAGGCCCTTGTTGGCCGCCTTCAGCTCCTCAATACGGGCGTCGATCTCCTGCAGCTTGTCGTTGTACTTCTGGGCCAGATCGCTAACCAGCTGGTCCTGCTTCTCGTAGACGCTCTGCTCTAGCTCGTCGAACTTGCCCTGGATCTGCTGGGCGGCTTCCTGCCCGACCTGCTGCAGTTCGGGGTCGAGACCGGCGACGTATTCGTCGATCTTCTGCCGGCCCTTGGCGATCTCCTCTTTGGCTCGGTTCAACTCATTGGCCACGTGCTCGGCGATGGTCGTGAGGACAGCCTCCATATCCTCAATGTATTGCCCTCGTGCATCGAGATAAATCTGGTTGATCTCGTCTGGAGGTCCTTTGACCAGGTCGATGCCCCACAGGATCAGTCCGTCGGGACGGCCCAGGTAGCGACGAATCTTGTAATCCCTCACGCCGCGATCGACGTCGTCCTCAAATTTCTGCTTGGCGGTACTGGCGCCGTTCTCGAACTCGGTATTGACCCAGTCATCCAGGTCATCGAAAATACCCTGGACTTCGTCCCTGGTCTCCTGGTACAGGGAGGCGATGTGATCGGCCACATCTTTACGCGCAGCCTCGTCCTCGGTCTTCGTCTCGCCTTGGATCCCGAAGACGTTCTCCAAGAGCGCCGTCCGCTCCTGGCGCATAGCCTCGGCCTTCTCCTCGGCCGTCATCTCGGCCTCGCCCTGGGCCTGGGCCAGCGTCGACTCTTCGTCAGCGCGGTATTGCTGGGGTGCCTCTTCGGCGTGGGTCTGCGCCTCGTTCTTCGAATCGAGGGCGCTCTGGAACTCGGGCTCGTTGCTCTTCTCCAGCTGCTCCTCGGTGACGTTGGCACCGGCCATCTGCTGGTCGAGCTCGGCGCTGCTCTGCTGGATCGGCGCCTCGACCTCGCTCTGGCCCTTCGGTTTGGGGGCTGCATCCTGCGCGCCGATGGGACCAGGGCGCTCGCCGGGGTCGGCGCCTTCCAGCGGCTCGACCGGCTTGGGCTCGATGCCGCTCTCGTCCGGCTCTTCCTCGGACTTCTCCTCGATCTTCTCTTCCGACTCCTGCTTTTCTTCTTTGACGCCGTCGGAGATCGCCTGCTTCGCCTGGTCGATCTGGTTGTTGCCCTTGAAATTCTCCGCATCCTCCAGGGTCTGTGGGGCGGTCTTTTCAATCTCCGCCATCAACGCGGCAACAAAATCGGCAGCGTTGAACTGCCCGGCGGGCTGGGCCTCCATCTCGCCCACCTGGTTCCCCTGGGCGGCCATCTCCACGTCACTGCCGGCGGGATCGGCTGCGGCCTGAGCCGCGGCCGATTCGCCCTCAGCCGGCGCGTGAGTCTGCTCCTGCGCTGCCGCGGCCTCGCCGCGCCCCACCACTGCCTGGAAGGCGGGATCCTCTTCTGGGGACTTGGGCGCCGTATCGCCGGCGGGAGCGGCGGCCTCCTTCGCGCCGCCGGGAGCGGGGCCAGCACCGTTGCCGCCCGGCGCAGGCGTCTTGGTCGCCGCAGGCTCAACGGCCTGGGGCGCCGCACCGCTCTCGGGCGTCTGCTCCGCCGTAGGGGCAGACGCGCCATTTCCGCCCGGAGCCGGAGCTTGTTCGGTGACTGAGGGGCCACCGTCGGGCGTCTGTTCCGCCGCAGGAGCGGGTCCGCCGTTTCCGTCAGGTGCGGGGGCCTGCTCGGTCTTCGGAGCGCCACCGCCAGCGGGCGCCTGGTCAGCTGCAGCCGCGGACGCGCCGTTTCCACCAGGCGCCGCGGCCTGTTCGGCCGCTGGCGCCGACGCACCATTTCCGCCGGGAGCGGGACCGGTTGCCGTGGGCACGGGGGTTGATGGCTCAGCGGTGGTCGGGGTCGACCCACCGCCGGGCTGTGCGGCCGGCGCGGGGGCGAGACCCGATCCGTTGCCACCGGGGGCGGAAGCTTCGCCCATGGGTGCCTTGCCGTTGCCACCCGGCGCTGTCGCCTCGGCACCGGTAGGAGATGCATCCTTCTTGCCGCCGGCCTCGCCGGTCGAAGGCTCTTTCGTCTTCTCCTCGGCCGCGGGAGCCGGGGCGCCACCGCCGCCGGCTGCCGCACCGCCGCCGGCTGCTGCACCGCCGCCGCCACCGCCACCGAAGGCGGCCTCGTCGGCGGGGACCTCGAAGCTAATGGGCGTGGTGGGGACGTCGACGGTGCCAACGTCGGCGGCGTCGACATCGGAGCTGGTGACCTGGTCCTTCGCCTGCTTCACCGCTTCCTCCATCGTCATCGGCTGGCGGTGGAGCCGGGCTTGGACCTCTTTCTCATCCAGCTGAGGTGAGAGAGCGGGGGATACCTCTTCCTCCTCATCTTCGGGGGCACGGGTCAGCTGTCCCGCCCCACCCTGCTGCACCACGTGCGTCAGCTCGTGCGCCATCAGCTGGCGGCCGTGCGGGGTGCCCGGCGCGTACTCGCCGCTGCCGAACACGACGTCCGAACCCATCGTGTAGGCGCGCGCGTTCAGCCCCTGCGCCGTCTGCGCCGCCGTCGCGTCGCTGTGGACGCGCACGCTGCTGAAATCGGCCCCGAAACGC
>WJLX01000132.1 GCA_014728225.1 Candidatus Coatesbacteria bacterium
GACACACACTCGTAGGGGCAATAGCCCTCATCCCACCAGCGGCCCGTCGGCGAGCAGCCATTGGGACCATACGGACCCATCATCGAAAACGAAACACTCAGTACGCTTACCCCATCATCGACGACGTTGGCCAGAATATTACCGTAATCGTCTTGGTCGTAAACTGCACCCCACCCATCAATTATCAGGCAATCGTATCCTTTGAGATGCTCTTCGGGTGGAATACCCCAACCTACGCTGAAAAAATTTACAAAGTCAATCCGCGGGTCGTTTTCTAGACAGTCTTGTAGTTCAGTTAAACTCCTCGTGCCAAGAATGGCAATCGCCAACCCCTGCGCAGCAGTCAAGCCGCACAGGGCTAGAACTAACAGGGTAACCGTTTTCATCGTCATCACCTCACTGGACCCAGCGGGTCTGGAACTCGACCCGTTCAGTCCACATCTCATCCCAGGTGCCCCAGTCGTCGATCTTCATCTCGAGCACCATCTCATCGTGACCGCATTCAGGATAACCCGTGGGGAAGACCTCCGGCCAATCACCGCGTTTGAGCCAATCCCAGTGGCAGCCGTCGGAGTTGTCACAGGGCCAATAATCCGGCTCCTCGGGCGGGCCATAGGTCGCTCCCTGGGGATGGGGAAAGCAGTTGAAGACGGCGGCATAGAACCATGGTGTAAGATCATCAGGATCTCTGAAATGATATTGGTAATCGTTTAAATTCCAAGCTCACCAGTCTTCCGGTTGAGCCACACCATTGACCGTCTTGGCCCAGGCGATGGGGTCTTCTCCACCGATCTCGAGGTTAGGTTGGGTATTCACCACGATGTAGTAGCAGTAGCGCACCTTGGGGTCATCCATGGTGTACTGCAGAAAAGGTTCATGGTCGTCGGGATTGGTCGGATCGTAATAACCGCGGTAGGCGGCCTCGCCCAGGTGGGAGTAGTAGCCCCAGGAAGCCGCTTTCTCGTCCTTGCCCAGGGCGAAATACGTCGTGTAGGGCGTAGCGCCCTGGCCGAACTCTCCGGCTTTCAGGTGGTAACTCCACTGAGAAGTTACGGTACTGTCACTCAAGCGTTCTTCGATGACCAGACAGGCGATGTAGTCGGGCGGGTCGCCGTCGAAGAGAGAGTTGTTGATTTGGACTCTGGGTCGAATACGGAATTCGATGGCGGCGGCGCTTACACTTGTCGTTACGAGGAGTACGGCCAGCAGGGCCGTTAGGGCTGCGGTTCACTTCATCTCGCCTCCTTGGTTGGGGCATTACGTTGGGGCATTACATTGTGAACGTTAAAATTAAACTAGCACAAAACGGCCGCCCCGGCAAGGACGCCCGTCATATCAAGCGGATTATTAGCTGTGCGCTACCGCGAGGCCGCTCAGGACTCCTGCAGGCCGTGGAGCAGATCGGCGAACTCGCGGTCGTTCTTCAGTCGGGGGACCTTGTTCTGGCCGCCGAGCTTGCCGCGGACCTTCATGAAGTCGAAGAAGCTTTCCGGGCGCAGAACGGTGATCCGGGGGGCGCCCAGGCTGGCGTCGCCGCGGCGGTGGGCGGCGTAGTCGTCGTTGAGCTCCAGCAGCTTGTCGTCGAGGGCCCGGGCGAAGCGCTCCAGGTCGTCGGGCTGTTCGACGAACTCGACCAGCCATTCGTGGTAGGGCAGCTCGCCGGTGCTGTCGGTGTAGACGGGGGCGGCGGTGAAGTCCTTGACCACGGCGCCGGTGACGCGGCAGGCGGCGTCGACGGCGGCCTCGGCCTCCTCGACGATCAGGTGCTCGCCGAAGGCGGAGAGGAAGTGTTTGGTGCGGCCGGTGACGATGATCCGGTGGGGATTGAGCGAGACGAAACGGACGGTGTCGCCGAGAAGGTAGGAGTAGAGGCCGCCGGGGCTGGTGATCAAGACGGCGTAGTTGACGCCGGTCTCGACCTCGGCCACGGTCAGCCGGGGCGGCTGCTCCTCTTCGATGCGCGCGGCGGGGATGAACTCGTAGAAGACACCGTAGTCGCACATCAGCAGCAGGCCGTCCTCGGGTCCGGCGTCCTGGATGGCGACGAAGGTCTCCGAGGCGGGGTAGACCTCCTCGAAGTCGACGTCGGGACCGACGACCTCCTCGAACAGGGGTCGGTAGGGCTTGACGTTGACGCCGCCGGTGATCATCAAGCGCAACTCGGGGAAGATCTCGGTCAGTTGGGCCTCGGGATCGCCGTACTCCTTGCGGACCTTCTCGAACAGAACCAGCATCCAGGAGGGGATGCCGGAGATCATCCGCACGTCGCGACCCTGGACCAGCTTGGCGATGCGGTCGATCTTCTCCTCCCAGTCGGTGATCTTGGCGATCTGATCACCGGGGAGGTAGTAGGGCTTGTAGAAAGGCGGGATGCGCTTGGAGAGGATGGCGGAGAGGTCACCGGAGTAGATACCGGTGGAGACCTTGGAGAGGCTGGTGGTGCCGCCGAGGAACAGCATCTGCCCCAGGAAGAGGCTCAGGTCGTCCCCACAGCGGTGGCAGTGGAAGAACAGGCTGTCGCGCCCGGCCTTGCGGTTGACCCGCCAGAGCTGGTTGGTGAAGGGGATGTACTTGTTGCCGCGCTCGGCGGTAGTCCCGCTGGTCAGGGAGAAGTAACGCACCTTGCCCGGCCAGAGCACCGAGCGTTCGCCCTTAAGCATCAGCTCGATGTAGGGCTCGTAGAACTCGTAGGAGGCGGGCGGCACCCGACGACGGTACTGCTGGAGGCTGATCAGGGGGTTGAGCCCGTGCTGGCGGCCGAAGTCCGTGGTGGTGGCCTGCAGCATCAGGTAGCGGAAGGCGAACTCCTGATACGGCCAGGGATCCCGGGCCATCTGTTCGACCCGGCGCATCCGCCGGTTGTAGACCCGGCGCAGGATGCGCAGCTTCCCGCGATCGTAGGCGTTGGGCATCCTTAGCTCGTCGGCTCGGCCGCCGGGGCTAGTCCAGGCGGCGTTGGAGGAAGTCCTCGAGAACTTCGGAGAACTTCTCCGGGTACTCGAGCATCGGCGCGTGACCGCACTTCTCGAAGATAACAAGCTCGCGGTCGGCAATATTGTCGCGGAACTCGTGGGCCACGTCGAGGGGGGTGATGGTGTCCTCGCGACCCCAGACCAGCAGCGTCGGCACGTCGATCTTCGCCAGGTGCTCGCCCATATGGGTGCGCTTGGCCGACTTGGCGACCTTGACCAGGCGGAACTTGTTGCGCCGGCTCTTGAGGAACTCGTCGACCTCGTCGACGATCCCGGGGCGGATACTGGACTCGTCGTAGAAGATCTCGGCCACCCGGTCGTAGATCCAGTCCCGGTTGGGGCTGGTGGGGATCCCCTGCTCGTAGCCGCGTTCGAAGAGCCCGGAGGAACCGGTCAACACCAACCCCCGGGTCAACTCGGGATAGAAGCAGGCCAGATAGAGGGCGATGTGACCGCCGAGGGAGTTGCCGACCATCACGGCGCCCTCGATATCGGCCCATTCCAGAAAGTCGGCGGTGTAGCGGCTCAGGCCCTCGACGGTGGGGTCCTTCCAACTGTTGTCGAAGATCGGCAGCTCGAGGGTGATCACGCGATAGTTCTCGCTCAGGTGCTCCAGGGTGTGATCCCAATTCTCCGGCTTGCCGAACATGCCGTGAAGCAGCAGGATCGTCAGGCCGGAACCGAGATCGATCCGGGGGTATTTGTCCGTGGTCAGGCTGAATTCCATTAAACACCCGGTTGTTGTAGGTTGGCGAGTGGATTGGTGTCGTGAGGTTTGGCGCTGCTCCGGGGCTTCGTCCGTCGCGCAGCGGTCAAGTGGGGCTGATTATAGCCGGAGCAGCGGGGGTGGTCAAGTTGCCGCGACGGGGCTTCACCCGCCGCGGAGGATAATGCCAAACAGCGAACGCCCCGTCGGCAACGGGGCGTTCGGCGGTTTCGTGAACAGCTTAGAGAAGCTCTTCGACGGTCTTGACCAGCCGCTTCTTGGGCTGGGCGCCGACGACCTGACGGACGACCTCGCCATCCTTGAAGAACAGCAGGGTGGGGATGCCGCGGATGCCGAACTTGCCGGCGGTCTTGGGATTCTCGTCGACGTTGAGTTTGACGACCTTCAGCCGGCCCTGGTACTCCTTGGCGAGCTCCTCGACGGCCGGGGCGATGGCCAAACAGGGGCCGCACCAGGTGGCCCAGAAGTCCACCAGCACGGGGATGTCGCTTTGCTCGACCTCTTCGGCGAAGCTGTCGTCGGTGCCGACGACTTCATACTCGGAAGACATTCAACCTCCTCGGGTTGGGTCAAGGACCACCTTCGATGTGAAGGGGTCTTTGTTTCCATCTTGGTATTCTACAGCAGCCTAGCACAGGGTTTAACGGCGGTCAAGGATCGGCGCTCAGGCGCCGGCGGCCTTCTCGGCGGCGACGAAGCGCTCCCGGGCGCCGCCGGCCAGGATCAGCTCGGCCACGGCGACGAGTTCGCGGTACTCGCCGTCGGTCAAGCCGTAGCGCCGGGCCTTGGCGAGATGGCCCTCGATGCAGGGCTGGCAACCGTTACCGTAAGCCACGGCCACGGCCAGCATCTCCTTGGTCTTGCGGTCCAGGGCGCCGTCCTTGGTCATCACCCGCTTGTAGAACTCGACGAAACCGGCGTCGATCTCGGGAAAATCGTTGAGCCTCATCCTTCGCTCCCACGGTTCGTTGTGACGGTTGGTTGTGACGCGGTATATATTAGCAAAATCTTAAGCGGATAGCATCCCCCTTATGGTATTGGCGGGACAGGACCGATTTTGCCGCAACCGAGGAGCCCGCCGTCTCGTCCGCCAGGGCCGGCTGATCGCCGTGCTAAAGCGAAACGCTCCCGGGCTGCTGCACCGATAACAACCCGCAAGAAATATGCCAACTACCGAATACAGCCGTCGAACAACAAAAAACCGGGACGCCGCGGCGCCCCGGTCCGGTGTCTCGACGCTCAGCAGCTCTGCTTGCCGCCGGTCTCGCCGTAATACATTATCACGCCGCCGGCGGCGATGACCTCGCAGACCGCGACCAGTTCGCGGTACTCCTCTTCGGTCATCCCGGCCTCGAAGGCCTTGGGCTTATGATACTTGATACAGCCCTGGCACTTGTTGCCGAAGGCGAAAGCCAGGGCGATCATCTCCTTGGTCTTGAGATCCAGGGCGCCGTCCTCGGCAAGATAGGCGTGGTGGAAGTCGACGAAGGCCTCGTCCATACCGTTGGTCTCATTGATAGCCATGGGGTTCCTTTCATCAAGCGCTTGGGGTGCGTTTTTGCTCCACCAATGATGGTAACACATCCTGTGCCTGTGTTCACGATAAGTGCCTGTGAATATAGCGTCGCGTCGGATCGACTTGCTTAATCGGCTTGCCGGAGCGGCGTGAGCGGACCCGCCGCCTGCCGCGTTGGCCAGCCAAGCAAACAGCCGACCGCTGATCGGGCGTCCGCTCAGCCCGCCGCCCCCGGTGCGGCGACATAGCCGGCCGCCCCGGCATAGGCGGCGCTCACGGCGTCGTTGACGAGAACCTTGGCCCGACCCGCCGCCTCGCCGACGGACAAACCCCCCGCCAGGCCGCAGGCGATCGCCGTCGCCAGCAGACAGCCCGTCCCGCGGACAGTATGCCGCGAACGCCCGCCGGGGAAAACCTCCCCGGCGCCCGCGGGTGTCGCCAGGCAATCGACGGGCGCGCCGGGCAGATGACCGCCCTTGAGCAGCACGGCGCAGCCCAGCTCGACGGCCAGCTCCCCGGCCGACTCGACGGCCTCGTCGGCGGTTGCATAGTCGCGGTCGAAGAAGGCCTGGACCTCCCGGCGGTTGAAAGTCACCAGACTCGCCCGGGGGAAGGCCCGACCGCGCAGCACCTCCAGCAGACCGGGAACCGCCAACCGCCCCCCCGCCGAGGCCCCCAGCACCGGATCGATCACCAAAACCGTTGCCCGGGGCAGCTCGGCCAGCAGCAACTCCAGCAGCTCCGGCAGGTAGACGACACCCAGCTTGACAGCACCGACGCCGCTCCAGTCCACCGCCCGCAGTTGACCACGCAAGGCGCCCGGGGGAACCGGAAAAACCTGATGCACCCCACCGGCGTCCTGGGGCGCCAGGACGGCGGCGATGGGCAGACAGGGAGTGCGCAGCGCCGCCGCGGCGCGGATGTCCGCCGCCAACCCCGCCCCGCCCGAGGTATCCAAACCGCCGACACAGACGACGGCGTTACTCACGTTGCTCATCCGAACTCCCATCGATGATGTCTGTTCGTATCGGTATCACCGAACCGGCGGCGGCGCCATGCCGGGCGAGACCTTTGCCCGACCCGTCAACACCCCGCCGCCGGAACCGCCGCCGGAACCGGCACGGTTTTTGCGGAGGCCGAGCGTTGCCGCCGGCCCAACGGTCGCCGAGATGCAAAAACCGTGCCGGTTCCGGCCCTCGGCCCTGGGGCGGCACCGACGAATGACCGGCAAAGGTCTCGCCCGGACGCCCTACAGCGTCAACTCGTGGCTGCGCCGCTCGACGGCGGCGGTAAGGCCTACGGCCAGCCAGGCGGTCAGCATGAAGCTGCCGCCGTAGCTGACGAAGGGCAAAGGCAGCCCGGCCACCGGGAACAGCCCCAGGCACATGCCGATGTTGAAAAAAGCGTGAAAGGCCAGCAACACGGCGACGCCGTAGCAGATCAGCGAGCCGAAGCCTTCGGGAGCGCGACCGGCGGCGCGCAGGATACGCCATAACAGCAGAACGTAGAAGGTGACGAGGAGGAAGCTGCCGACGAAACCCCACTCCTCGGCCCAGACGCTGAAGGCGAAGTCGGTGTGCCGTTCGGGCAGGAAGGCCAACTGCCCCTGGCTGCCCTGCAGGAAGCCCTTGCCCCAGAAGCCGCCGGAGCCGATGGCGATGCGGCTCTGAATGCTGTTGTAACCGGCGCCGTGGGGATCGACGGTGGGGTCGAGGAACATCAGCACCCGGCGCTGCTGGTAACCCTTGAGCAGGTTCCAGCCCAGGGGCAGCAGCAGACCGCCCAGGGCGCCGGCGACGATCAAGCCGGCGAAGTAGCGGCCCGCCCGTTTCCGGAAAACCACCCAGAGGCCGATCATGAGGGCGGCGCCCAGCCACCACCAGGGCCGGCAGACAAACCCCAGGGGCGAGGCGGCGAAATCGGCGCCCACCAAAGCGACGATCCAAGCCGGCGCCGTGGTCAGCGCCGTCAACGACCAGCCGAGGGGCAGGAGCAGGGCGGCGATCTTCCAGCCGGCGTTACCACTCCAATAGCCGATCCCCAGGGCCAGGGGTACGAAAACGAAGGCCGTGGCCAGGTCGGGCTGCACGGCGATCAGTCCCAGGGGAATCAGCGCCGCGGCGACGATCGCGGCGTAATCCCGGCGTCTCGGCCCCTCCTCGCCGCGCCGACTGAGCAGCCAGGCGGCCAGCAGGATGTAGGCCAACTTGGCCGGTTCGGCGGGTTGGAGGCTGAGCGGCCCCAGGCTGAGCCAGCGCCGGGTCTCGGCGCCGCCGGGCAGCGCCAGCACCAGCCCCAGCAGCAGCAGCGTCGCGACATAGGGCCAGGGGGCGTAGGGCTGCAGTCGACGATAGTCCAGCCGGGAGAGCAGCAGGGCTCCGCCGAGGCCGACAGCGGTCCAGCCCAGCTGGAGCAGCCAGCGCGGGACGTCGCCGGCGTAACCCCCGACGCTGGCGTTGACAAGGACACCGCAGATCGACAACACCGCCGCCGAGCCGAGGAGGAGCCAGTCGGGCCGGGTCCGTCGTGGCTGGGGGCCGGGCACGGTTACCTCCTCGGTCCGCAAGCCGTCAGCCGGACCGCCAGCGGGTCCAGGCAACCGACGGGCTCGTCGTCGGGCAAGCCGTTATCAAAACAATAGGCCAGCAGCCGCTTGGCGTACTTGATGTAGCTCTCACCGAAGCCGCCGTTCTCGATCATGATCACCACGGCCAACCGCGGCTCGTCGGCCGGGGCGAAGCCGCAGAACCAGGCGTGGGGTTCACCGTGGGGATTCTCGGAGGTGCCGGTCTTGCCGCACAGCTCGACCGGATTTGGTCCGAAGCGGCGCAAGACGTTCTTCAGCCCCGTAATCAGTGTTTCACGGACCCAGTCCGGCAGCTCGAGCTCGCGACGGACGACGGGTTCCAGTCGGCGGCGCGGACGGCCGTCGGGACCGATGATGCGGCTCACCAGGCGCGGCTCCAGCAGCCGCCCGCCGTTGGCGATCGCGGCGTACATCGTCAGCAACTCCAGGGGGGAGACCAGAACGTCTCCCTGGCCGATGGCGTTGTTGCAGATCTGCCCCCGGGGCCAACGCTCGCCCCAGCGCTCCTCGAGGCGCTCCAGGGAGGGCAGTTGACCGGCCCGCTCGTGGGGCAGATCGATCCCCGTGGGCTCGTTCAAACCATAGCGGACGCCGTACTCCCGGATACCCTCGATGCCCAGGCGCAGACCGAGCTGGTAGAAGTAGACGTTGCAGCTCCAGCCGATGGCCTCGGTCAGGGTCAGCGAGCCGTGGCCGATGTGACCCCAGCAGTGGAAGGCGGTGTCGCCGAGACGGAAGACCCCGCCGCAGGGCTGGTCCATCCGACCATCGGGAGTCACCGCCCCCGTCAGCAGGCCAGCGGTGGCGTCGACGAGCTTGAAGGTCGAACCCGGCGGGTAGGTCGATTGGTAGGCGCGCGCCAACAGGGGCTTGTCCGGGTCCGCGTTCAGCGTCCGCCAGTATTCGGGGTCGCCGCCGACGCCGACCCGGTTGGGATCGTAGGTCGGCCGCGTCGCCAGGGCCAGCAGCTCTCCGGTCTGCACGTCCATGACGATGATCGAGCCGCGCAGCCCCGGCTCGGGCTGGATCCACTCCCTGTCCGCCGGCCAGTCGTAGGGTTTGCGATAACTGGTTTCGGCGAGGATCGCCTCGGCCATCCTCTGCAAACCCAAATCGACGGCCAGGATCAAACCGTCGCCCGGCAGCGGCTCCGATCTGCGCTGGGTGG
Organism: Candidatus Coatesbacteria bacterium; assembly: GCA_014728225.1. Classification (NCBI taxonomy): domain Bacteria; phylum Candidatus Coatesiibacteriota; species Candidatus Coatesiibacteriota bacterium. The sequence continues at coordinate 8,971 of WJLX01000132.1, forward strand.
CGATCCGGCGCTCGTGGGCGTCGACTTCGACGACCTCCTCACCGGGGATTCCGCGCAGCGCCTCCTCGTAGTAGGCCTCCAGACCCTTGCGGCCGATCAACTCCCCCAAACGGTAGCCCCGCTCCAACTCCTCGGGACGGACCTCGTCCAGATAGCCCAGGACGTGGGCCAGGCATTCACCGTTGGGATAGGACCGCCGGGGGCGGCTGGTGATAACCAGGCCCGGATCCTCGGCCTCGGCCACCCTGGTCAGCAGGGCGGCGTCGGCGTTCTCCACCAGCCGCGCTGGCTCGTAGGGATAGCTGCGGCCTTCGCTGAAGCGTTCCAGCAACTCGGTCGCCTCCAACCCCAACAGCTCGCAGAGCTCCTCCAACCGTTCGCCCGCCGGTATCTGGGTCGGCGGGGCCAGCAGACCGACGGCGTAGGCCGGCTCGTCGAGGGCCAGGGGTGTCCCCCGGCGATCGTAGATCCCGCCCCGCGGCGCCGGCAGGGGGATCCGACGCAGGCGGTTCTCCTCGCTGGCCCGGGCCAGCTCCAGGGCGTGGGTCACCTGGAGCTCACCGACCTTGATCAGCAAACCCAGGGCCGCCAGGGCGACCAGCAACTGATTGAGCAAGCGCCTGATTTTTCGTCGCGATAAGCGGGGCATCTCCACCTCATGCGATCACCGCTTTAGTATACCAAAGCCAACGGCTGAAGGCGCGCCGTCACCCCGACCGCGGTTGACAAGCAATCACGGCCTTGGCATACTCACGTTTGCAAATTGCGTCTATAGCAATGGCGGCGAAGCGGCCGATACCAGTCGGACCGGGAGAGCACAGACAGCATGAGTAAATCCAGAAAAGCCGATCCCCTGGGACAACCCGTTTGTCCCAACTGCGGTACGCCCCTCGAGAAGGGCGCCAACTTCTGCATCATGTGCGGCACTCCGCGACCCGAGGAAGAGGCCACCTGTCCGTCCTGCGGTAAGCCCATCAAGGACTCGGACATTTTCTGCGGCAACTGCGGGATGCGCCTGCGCGGCGAGGTCGCCAAGGTCGAGGCCCGGATGGACCCGGAAGAAGAGGCCAAGCTACAGGGCCAATCGACGGATTCGCCGATCACCCTTTCCGAGCTGCTCGCCGTCCCGCCCAAGCTTCCCGCCGACGGCATCATCGTCCGCAAGGCCGGTACCGGCACCAAGTACGGACCCGGGACCCTCGAACGGATCCAGAGCCTGCTCAAGAAGGGCCTGATCGAAGGCGAAGACGCCGTCGGCACCGGTGACGGCCGCTGGTGGTTGATCAAAGACCATCCCCAGCTCTGTGAACTAATCGGCGTCCACCAGGAGGAGCCCGCCGAGGTCAAGATCGAGCTCGCCGCCCCGCGCATCGAACCCGAGACCAAGCGCTCCACCACCGAGGTCTCCGAAGAGGAAGCCGAAGAGCTGCCCCCGCGCCCCGGACTGATCCCCGCCGACAATATCTACATCTATCTCATCGACTCCAAGAAGGAAATGGGGCCGATGAGCTACGCCACCCTGGTCAAATACATCCGCAACGGCACCCTGGCCAAGCACGATTACATCTATTCCACCAAGAACCGCTGGACCAGCTTCCGCGATCTGCTCAAAGAAGCCGAGGACGAGGATTGACCAACACGAAGTCCCGTAGCCCATCCCGCCGCGGTGAGCACCGCGGCCCTCGAGCACCCAGCCGTTCTACCGCCGCAAGCCACGCCGGCCTCGACGCCGACACCGGTTCCCCGCTTCCCGACAGTCCCGCCGACAGACCCGGTCTCAGCGCCGCGCCGGGCGGGGCTCCTTCCCACCGCGAGGCAGTGACCCTACCTCAGCCCCGGAGCCGGCACGGTTTTTGCATCTCGGCGACCGTCGAAACGCTCAGGGGTGGCGCCTCCGCAAAAACCGTGCCGGCTCCGGGCGTTTAACCGGCGGCCCCGCGAGGCTGTGGGGATCCCGCCCGGCGTGGCGCTTCGCGCTGTAACGACCCCGCTGCCGCGGCTTCAGCATTCCCTGGTATCCCTACCGAGAAACGGCCTATGTACTGTCCCAACTGCGGTCAAGAGAACCCGGATCAGGCGCGCTTCTGTCGGCACTGCGGCTCGAGGATGCCGGAGACGCCGACGGAAACGACGACGGATGCCGAACTTGAGCTGATCGAGGGTTCGTCGGAGTTCGTCGGCATGACCCTGGGCCGCTACCGGGTGCTCAAGCAGGTCCGCTTGACGACGACGGGGGTCATCTACCGGGCCCTGGACACCCAGCTCGACCGGATCGTCGAGATCAAGGTCCTGCCCCGGGACTACGCCGAGGACGAGTACCGCCGGCGGACCTTCCGCGAGGAGATCAGCCTGGCGGCCGGACTGGAGCACGCCAACATCCTGCCGGTCCATGACTTCGGCCGGGTGGGGGACAACTTCTTCGTCGTCACCAAGCACGCCGACGGCCATTCCCTGGCCCGACACATCGAGAAACGGGCCCCCCTGGCGCCGGTGGAGATGCTGCGGATCGGCATCCAGATCGCTTCGGCCCTGGTCTATCTTCACCGCCACTTCATCATTCACGGCCGGTTGTCGGCGGCCAGCTTCATCCTCGATGAATCGGGCCACGTCATGTTGCGCGACGTGGACTTCTACACCTCGCGCCAGTGGCGCGATCCAGGCGTTCCCCTGACTTCGGAAGAGCAATCGGAGCGTCGGGAGATGGCCCGGCTCAAGCGGGTCACCGATTACCAGGCCCCCGAGATCGCCGGGGGCGGGCAACCCGACGCCCGCTCCGATATCTACTCCCTCGGCGTGATCCTCTACCATCTGCTGACCGGTCATCTGCCCTTCGACGAGGGCGAGGGCGAGGCCGACGAGTTGACCTTCCGCGGGGTGCCCCTGGCCCTCGAGGAGCTGCTGATCTCGATGCTGCGCCGCGATCCCCTCGAGCGGCTGGAGACGGCGGACGAGGTGCGCGAGGCGCTGCGTCGGGCCTACTCGGTCTCGATCACCTCCCTGGCCGGGGACCAGGAGGTCGCCGAGGAGTTCATCGATTTCTCCCGGCTCAACACGGCCCAGGACGAGGATCGGCACCGTAACGTCGAGGCCCTGCTGGTGTCCCTGAGCCGTGACGTGGACCTGCGTAAACTGGCCCGGCGGCCCGGGGACGAGGAGGCCCTGGAGGCCATCGCCGCCGGTGATCCGGCCCCCCCGCATTCGATCAGCCACCTGAGCTTCTTCTCTGTTCTCGATGACTGTCTGGCGGCGGCGCGCCGCGGCTCGGTGGCCGACGCCCTGTCGATCCTCGACGCCGGGGTTCACCCCGCCGAGGCCGAGGCCCTCGCTGAGACCCACCGCTACCTGAATCGGTTGGCCGAGCGCGAGCGCAACCTCAAGCGGGCGCGCTTCATCCTGGGCAACAACCTGGTGACCGAGTTCCGCCGGGCCGCCGAGAGCTTCCGCCACGCCCTGGAAGAGGACCCGAGCTGTATCGAGGCCCGTGAGGGCCTGGAGCTCCTGGGCGACGTCGGCGAGCTCTGGCAGCCACGGGAGCAACCGCGACGACGGCGCTGGCTCAAGCCCCTGCTGTTCGGCGGCGGCGGCCTGTTCCTGCTGGTCGTCCTGCTGATCATCTTCATCAACCCCAGCCCGGGTGAGCTGGCCGACAACCTGACCCCGCGGGGCCTGCTGCCCGGCGGCCATCAACCCCCCGTCGCCGGAGCCACGACGGCCGTCGAGGCGCTCGAGCTCCCCGCCGAACCCGCCGCCGCCCCGGCCTTCGCCGGCGATTACGTTCTGGTGAGCCTGGAGGGCGAGGCCCTGGCCGCCTTCTCCCTGCTGACCGGCGACGAGGTTTGGCGAACCGCCGGCGTCGCCGGTGATCACCCGCCCCTGGTCTACCGGGGTGAGCCCCGGGAGGAGTACCGGGGGGTCTTGATTTCCGCCGGCGGCGGTCGCGTCGAGTTACGCGACCACGAAGGACGCCTGCTGGTCCAGCGGGAGCTCGAATCCCGGCTGGCCGCCGTACCCGCCCTGGGCGCCGAGGGCCAGCTCTACGTCGCCAACGATCTGGGCACGGTCTTCGCCTTCGACCTCTCCACGCCGGGACGCCTGCTGCGGCTTTGGGCGACCAATCTGGGCTCCCTGCCCGCCGGGCTGTTTCCCGCCCCCAGCGGCAAGCGGCTGCTGGTGACCTTCACCGATGGTCAGCTGGCCCTCTACGACGGTTACAACGGCGCCGAGCTGTGGACCTCGACGCGCCGGCTGCCCCTGGGCGGCCCCCTGACCGTGGATTACCCGCGCCCCGTCTTCGACGACGAGACCATCCACCTGACCGTCGGCGACCGCTACCTGGCCTTCGATCGGACCACGGGAGCCGTCGTCGAGGAGCTGCAACTGTCCGCCGGCACCCTGGGCAACGCCTGCCTGCACGAGGGCTCCGTCTTCTTCGCCTCCGGCGGCGGAACGGTCTTCCGCCTGGTGCCCGGGACCGAGCCGACGGTCTACAGCGAGGAGCTGGAGGTCGAGTTGACCCTGGAGCGCCCGCTGATCTGCGGCACCGAGCTGTTCTTCCGCCGCGCCGACGGCCAGCTCCAGGCCGTCAACACCTCGACCCTCGGCCCGGTGCCCCGGGAACTGCCCGTCGCCGATTACCCCCTCGCCGTCAGCCGCGGGAATGCCTACCTCGTCGACGGCCGCACCGTCTACCGCCTCAGCGCCCAACCCGAAGACCGATGACCCAGCCCGCCTTCGTCCATCTACACAATCACAGCGAGTACTCGATCCTCGACGGTATGTGCCGGGTGCGGGACATGGTCGACCGCGCCGTCGAGTACGATATGCTGGCGCTGGCCCTGACCGACCACGGTAACATGTTCGGCGCCGTACCCTTCTACAAGGCCTGCCTTAAGCGCGGCATCAAGCCGATCATCGGCTGCGAGCTCTACCTGACGCCGGGCTCGCGCCACGACAAGGACGCCGCCCAGCGCACCCGCTACCACCTGGTCCTGCTGGCCCGGGACGCCACCGGCTACAGCAACCTGACCCGGCTGGTCACCCTGGCCCACACCGAGGGCTTCTACTACAAGCCCCGGGTGGACAAAGAGTTACTGGATAAACACTCCGCCGGCCTGATCGCCACTTCGGCCTGCCTCTCCGGCGAGGTCTCCCGGCGATTGCTGGGCGACGACTACGACGGTGCCCGCGAGGCCGCCGCCTTTTACCGCGACGTCTACGGTCCCGAGAACTTCTACCTGGAGCTGATGGACCACGGCATCGAGGAGCAGCAGCGGGTCAACCGCGGCCTGGTCTCCCTGGCCCGGGAGCTCGACCTGGGCCTGGTGGCCACCAACGACTGCCACTTCCTCTCCCACGCCGACCACCGGGCCCACGACGTCCTGCTGTGCATCCAAACGGGCAAGACCCTGTCCGACACCGACCGGATGCGCTTCGAGAGCGATCAGGTCTACTTCAAGAGCCCGGCCGAGATGGCCGAGCTCTTCGGCGAGCTGCCCGAGGCCCTGGAGAACACCGTCGAGATCGCCCGGCGCTGTCACCTGGACCTGGAACTCAACCCCCCCGGCGGCCGGCTGCCCTCCTACCCCGTTCCCGAGGACGAAACAGAGGAAAGTTTTCTGCGTCGGATGTCCCTGGAGGGACTCGAACGACTCGGGCTGGCCGAGCGAGCGGAGTACAGGAAGCGTCTCGACGAAGAGCTGGGGATCATCGAGCAGATGAAGTTCCCCGGCTACTTCCTCATCGTCTGGGACATCGTGCGGCAGGCCCGGGAACTGGGCGTCGAGGTCGGACCGGGGCGCGGCTCCGCCGCCGGCAGCCTGGTGTCCTACTCCCTGGGGATCACCGCCGTCGACCCCCTGGAGTACAACCTGCTGTTCGAGCGCTTCCTCAACCCCGAGCGCGTCAGCATGCCCGACATCGACCTGGACTTCGCCGACGACCAGCGCGACCGGGTCATCGACTACGTCAAGGAGAAGTACGGCGAAGGCAACGTGGCCCAGTTGATCACCTACTCCCGCCTGGGCGCCCGGGCGGTCATCCGCGACGTCGGCCGGGTCCTCGGCGTACCCCTGGAGACCGTCGACCGGGTGGCCAAGCTGGTGCCCTACGGCCCCGGGGTGACCCTCGAGGGGGCCCTGCAGACCACGCCGGAGCTCAAGAAAGCCCGCGACGAGGACCCGCTGATCGCCGACGTGCTGGAGTACGGGCTCAAGCTCGAGGGGCTGGTGCGCCACGCCGGCACCCACGCCGCCGGGGTGGTCATCAGCGACCGCCCCCTCTACGAGGTCGTCCCCCTCTACCTCGACAACACCACCCAGTACGACGGCAAGGCCGTCGAGGACGTCGGCCTGCTCAAGGTCGATTTCCTGGGGCTGAAGAACCTCTCGGTCATCCGCGACTGCTGCGCGATGATCCGCGAGCGCCACAGCGTGGAGATCGCCCCCGACGACATCCCGATGGGCGACCCCAAGGTCTATGAGCTGCTCAAGGCCTGCGATACCGCCGGAATCTTCCAGCTCGAGTCCGATATCGCCCGCGACGTCCTGCGCCGGGTGGCCCCGAACAACTTCCGCGAGCTGATCCCCGTGCTGTCACTGTTCCGGCCGGGACCCCTGGGCTCCAAGATGACCGAGAACTACATCAGGGGCAAACACGGCGAGATCGAGATCAGCTACCCCCACGAATCCCTGGAAGACGTCCTGGCCGAGAGCTTCGGCGTAATGGTCTACCAGGAGCAGGTCATGCAGGTGGCCAGCCGCCTGGCCGGTTTCAGCTACGGCCGAGCCGACCTGCTGCGCCGGGCGATGGCCAAGAAGACCGGCATGCTCGATACCTACCGCAGCGAGTTCGTCAAGGGCGCCGAGGAGCGGGGCATCGACGGCCGCCTGGCCGACGGCATCTTCGAGCAGATCGTACCCTTCGCCAGCTACGGTTTCAACAAGAGCCACTCGGCGGCCTACGCCGTGGTCACCTACCGCACCGCCTGGCTCAAGGCCAACTATCGCCCCGAGTTCACCGCCGCCCTGTTGTCCCACGAGCTGGACAACGAGGACAAGATCGCCGCCTACATCGCCGAGGCCCGCCGCCGGGACCTCGAGGTGCGCCCGCCATCGGTAAATATCGGTCGCCAGGGCTTCCACGTCCGCGACGAGGAGGGCAAACCCGTCATCCAATACGGCCTGGGCGCCGTCAAGAACGTCGGCCTGGGCCTGGTCGATAAACTGATCGAAGAGCGCCGACAGAACGGACCCTTTACCTCGCTGATCGACATGGCCCTGCGCCTGGGCACCCAAATGCTCAACCGGCGGGTGCTGGAAGCCCTCGTCGCCTCGGGCGCCGCCGACGAATTCCCCGGCAGCCGGGCCCAAAAGTACGCCGCCGTCGAAACCATCCTCGACCGCGCCGCCAGCGAACTGCGCGACCGCGAGGTCGGCCAGGAGAACCTCTTCGGTCTGGGCATGGCCGACCCCGGCGTCGCCGAGGAGGGCGGCGACCCCCTCGACCCCGCTGTCAAGCCCTGGGACGAGCACGAGCGCATGAGCCGGGAGAAAGAGGTCCTCGGCCTCTACCTGACCGGTCACCCGCTGACTTCCCACACCGCCGTCATCCGCAGCTTCGCCAGCCACAGCATCGCCAACCTGCAACGCCTGCGCGGCGGCGAGAAGGTCCGCGTCGCCGGCGTCTTCACCCATATCAGCCGCAAGCTGGACCGCAACGGCCGACGTATCGCCTTCGGCAACCTCGAAGACGAAAACGCCGGTATCGAAATCGCCGTCTTCGCCGAAACCTACCAGCGCCACGGCGCTCTGGTGCGCAAGGATCAACCCGTCCTCGTCGTCGGCCAGGCTCAGACCAGCCGCGACGAAATCAACGTCCGCGCCGACGCCGTCTACGACCTCGCCGACGTCCCCCGACTGCTGGGACGCCAGCTCCACCTCCAGCTCCAAGCCTCCCTCGTCGACGAAGAAGTCCTCGAACCCATCCGCCGCCTGCTCACCGCCGGCGATGGTGAACTCAACGTCTTCTTCCACCTCGGTCTGCGCGGCGGCGAGGCCCTCCTCGGCGCCGGACCCGACTACCGCGTCGCCGCCGATCCCCAACTGCAACAACAGCTCGAAGAACTCCTCGGCGAGGGCAAGGTCTACTTCACCCCCGGACGCGACGACCTCCACTAATACCCGACCCGACTCCACCGTAAACCCGCCGGACGCAGACGAGGCGGTGGCGCGTTTGTTGCCGTCCGGCGCAGCCGGACGAACGCAAGAAACGTGCCACCGCCGTCGGTGAGAGGGGTAGACGGATAATGCAGGGAGCGGAGGCAGCCGCCGCCGCAGGCTGAACCGCGTTGGCGGCCCCGAGGGCCAAGCTCCGCGGTTTACCAGCGCTTGGGCTGCCGCTCGTAGCGGATCAACCAGTCGACCCAGCCGCCGACGGGACGACCGTTGCGCGTGGCGGGCCGCCAGCGGCTCTGCCGCGCGTACTGCAGGGCGTCGGCGTCAGCGTGGGGATTGCCCGAGCTTTCCTTAATCCGCACGCTCAGCGGTAGACCGGCGTCGTCGATGTAGAGGCGCAACAGCACAGTTCCCTCCCAGTCATCACCCAAGAGCTCGGGGCGCGGTTGCAGCGGAGCGGTCCGGACCAACCGCGGTTGATCCACGCCCTCCGCCCCGGCGCCGCCGCCCAGACCGCTGAAGGGCCCGCCGCCGCCCAGGGTGACGAAGGCGGGCGCTTCGCCGTCGACACTGCTCTCGGTGTGTCGAGCCTGTGAAGCACCGTCGACGTCCGCTGCGACGACGGAAACAGCGGGGGAACCGGCGACGGGCTCCACCACACTGAATCCGCCGCTACCGGGCGCCCGGCTCGTCGAGGGCCGCAGTTCGAGCAACACCGCCTCGGGCCGGGGGTCCGGCTCGGCGACGGGCGACCTGTCGCCCACCAGACAGATCAGGGCCAGATGAACGAGGAGGGAGGCCAACAGGGCCTGGCGAAAACGGCTGGACATCGGCTGGTTTCCCGGCGGGTTTATCGGTTTGCTTGGTCGGTTTGCTTGGTCGGTTTGCTTGGTCGGTAGGGTTCGATGCTAGCGGCTTTCAGCGGTCAAGTCCAGCATCGGGGAAAAGGAAAAGGCGTCATGTAACCTGAGCGGACCAATTGAGCAGTGCATCCTGCGGGTAGTCGAGCGCGTTTTCGTCGTCGCGATGGTTGAAGCGGAACGACCTTTCTCTGATAAAGCGCCTGAAGTCGAATTTGAAGCCAGCGTGATCGGCTTTTAGGCGGCGCTGGGCGTCGCCGCGGAAGTTCTCTACACCGTTGATATGCACCTTGCCGTCAACCCTTGTCTTGTCATGCTTGATGCGCCTGTGGTGGAAGGCGTTGAGCGAGAGTTTCTTGTGGGCCCGCCGGCCGTCGGTGTAGCGGTGTAGACGGTCGAGTCCAGCTCGGCCTGGCGAGGGGCGGCGCGGCGCTCCCTTGGTCGATTGTAAGTCGATTGTAAGTCGATTGCACCTTTGGCTGCTGTTTTAGCGGATAAGCCGACCGCCCTGGCCGCGGCGGCCGCCGCAACGCGCAGTCAAAATAAGCGAGCAACCTCTTCTTGCTTCTCTTGAGATAGCTTTGCAAGATAGCTTTGCATATCTTGGCCGATGGGCATAATTCTTTCCGTAATTCTTGC
>WJLX01000133.1 GCA_014728225.1 Candidatus Coatesbacteria bacterium
GAACCGGCACGGTTTTTGCATCTCGGCGACCGTTACTAACGATGATAACGGTCCGCCTCCGCAAAAACCGTGCCGGTTCCGGCGGTGGGGGGGCGGGGTTGTCCGAGGGTTCGATGGGAGAAGACGGCGGTCCCCCGGCGGTGCGAAAACGGGCGGGGTTCGCGGCCCCACCCGTCGGCGCTGTGTTCGGCCGCGGAGCGTTAGTCGTCGTCGGCTCGCAGGTCGAAAGACCCCTGGTCGTCGCCGGCCGTGCCCGTGTAGTAGATCGTCCCGATCAGGTCGCCGTTGACCAGGCTGCCCTGGAGCTCGACGGGGTCGGCGTAGAGATAGAACTGGTCCCCGTGATAGGTGGCGCGGCCGCCGATCGGCGTGGCGTAGACGGATTCGTAACCGAAGGCGTCGCCGTCGGGCTCGATGGTCAACTCGAGAACGCCGGTGCCGCCGCTCTGGAAGCTGCAGAATCCCGTCCAGTCACCGGCCAGCTCGCCGATGCGGTCCTCAAACTCGTCACAGCTCGTCAGCGGGAGTGCCGAGACCAGGGCCGCTGTCACCAGGGCCGGCAGCGGGAGCCTGCGTTTTTTACGCATCGGTTGCCTTTCGCGGTTGAACAGGAGTGGAGCGCTCGACCTGTCTTGACGGACCGGCGCCCGCCGTGCTAGTTTACAGCATCGACGACAAGGTACATGATAGCTCATCACATCCGGCGGCGCCAGTCCGGCGGCGCCAGGCTCGCCGGGAAACCGCCGTGGATGAGGTCCCAACAGGGAGTATAGATGGAATTCGCCAAACTGGATTTCGAGCAGCCCCTCTTCGACTTGCAGCAGCGCATCAAGGAGCTCAAGAAGCTCGACGCCGAGGGCGAGATCGACTTCCGTGATGAGATCAGCGCTCTGAGCGACAAGCTGGAGCGGATGAAGGAACAGGTCTACTCGAACCTGACGATCTGGCAGCGCGTCCAGGTGGCGCGCCATCCCAGCCGTCCCTACACCCTGGACTACATCGGGCAGGTTTTCAGCGACTGGATCGAGTTCCATGGCGATCGGGCCTTCGCCGACGACCGGGCCATCGTCAGCGGACTGGCGCGGCTGGAGGGCAGTCCAGTGGCCGTCGTCGGGCATCAGAAGGGCCGCAGCACCAAGGAGAAGCTGGAGCACAACTTCGGCCTGCCCCGGCCCGAGGGGTTCAGAAAGGCCCGCCGGGTGATGGAGCTGGCCGCCCGTTTCGAGCTGCCGATCATCAGCTTCCTCGACACGACGGGGGCCTACCCGGGGATCGGCTCCGAGGAGCGCGGAGTGGCCGAGGCCATCGCCTGCAACATCCGCGATATGTTCACCTACCCGGTGCCGCTGATCATCGTGGTCATCGGCGAGGGCGGTTCCGGCGGCGCCCTGGGCATCGGCGTCGGCGACCGGGTCTACATGCTGGAGAACAGCTACTACTCCGTCATCACCCCGGAGGGCTGCGCGGCGATCCTCTGGCGCGACGGCGGTCGGGCGCGGGAGGCCGCCGAGGCCCTCAAAGTCTCCGGTCCCCACCTGGTCGAGCTGGGGATCGTCGACCGCATCCTGCCGGAGCCCCTCGGCGGGGCGCACAACGGCTTGGTCGAGACGGCCCAGATCATCAAGGAGACCCTGGTGACGGACCTGGCCGAGCTGCGCAAACTCAGCGGTGAGCAGTTGCTCGACCAGCGATACAAAAAATTTCGGGGGATGGGCGAGTTCACCACGGTCCGCGGTTAGGTTCGGACGGTGCCCCGGCGCTACAGGGAGCTTTTCGTTTCACCGGTGCAGGCGGCCCGGGGCGCGCCGCTGGAGCTGGAGACCCCGACGGGACGCATCCGCTTGCAGGTTCCCAAAGGGACTGCTTCCGGCAAGGTCGTCAGAATCAAAGGTGTGGGCAAGAAGAAGCTTCTCGGCGGCCGGCGCGACCTCTACCTGCGGCTCTGGGTCCTCAACAGCCTGCTGGAGCTGGAGCGACCCCGGCGAATCGACGGGGAGACCCTCGAGGAGCTGGACTTCGTCCTGCGCTACGTTCGGCGGGGGGTGCTCGGCGACGGCAGCGCTCCCGCCGCTTATCGCAGGTTGGACGTCCGTGACCTGTACACGGATTACCTGGTCCACGGCGACCCCGAACGCCTGCAGGCCGTCCTGGCCGATTCCGTCGGCCAGGAGCCCGTACCCGTCGAGTTCTCCGACTGGCTGACGGTACCCGGGATGGTGCAGTTGAGCGTCGCCCCGCCGCGCTCGGGCGTGCCCGAGCTGCCCACCCCCCGGCGCATTTTCGTCGCCGCGGCGCTGAAAAAGGATCCCCTGGCCGTCGGCGCCGTGCTGGCCCACGAGTCGGCCCACGCCTTCCTCTACCGCCGGGGTTACTATCAGGCTCTCAACCCCCGGACCGCTGCCGAGAAGGAGCAACCGAGCGGACTGGACCGCCGGGACGAGCAGTTGACCGACCTGAGCGTCTTCGGCCTGGGCTGGGGCGACCTGACTCTCAACGCCCTGCGCCGCCGGGGCGACCGCTGGTGGGCCCTGGGCTATCTGGACGCCGCCACCATCCACCTGGCCGCCTGGCGCTCCCGCGAACTCTTTGGAGGGCAGACTTGAGTAGGCTGTCAAGCACTATTTTTCTGATCCCGTTTCTGCTGTTCGCCTTGACGACGACGGCGGCCGCCGAGCCCCTGCCCGGGATGAACGAGGCCCTCGACGGTCGCGAATACCTCTTCGGCTGCGCCGCGGGCGCCCTGCCCGGCCACCCCGGCTTCCTCCCCGGCGCCAACGCCCTCAGCGCCGCCTACGACGAGGCTTCCCGTCTCGGTCTGGCCTACGGGGCGTCCGATGTGCAAGACCACGCCGCCGGCGGCCAGCAGTTGACCTACGTCAGTCCGGTCTCCGACAGCCTGCGCCTGGGAACCCTGGCCGTCGAGCTGCGCCGCCGGGACAGCGGGTTCCTCGAGGACGCCGACGGGGAATACCGCGACGTGGGCTTCGCCCTGGGTTTCGGCTGGGCCGTCGGCCTGGGCACCGAGGTCATCCTGCCCGAGGGTGACGCCGCCAGCGCCGAGGACCTGATTCAGCGGGCCTTGGAAGAGGAAACCGACCACGGCGGCGTGATCGAGGAATACGTCGAAGAAGATGAAGAAGACACCGGCAACGGCGACGACATCGAGGACTACGAGGAAAACCCCGCGGACTGGGTCTCCCGGGCTCCCGAGTACCGTCCCGGTTACTACCTGGGCTTCGATTTCCGCGTCTTCAGCCGGGAGCTGATCGACGACGCCGGCGGTCAGCTGGCCGGGGACCAGGGTTTCAGCCTGGATCTCAGCGCCGCCGTGCCCCTCGTCTGGCAACGGCTGTATTTATCCCTCGGCCTGCAGAACCTCTTCCAGGCCAACATCGAACTCGCCGGGGTCAAGGAGCTGGCTCCGCGGCTGTTAACCGGAGCCTTGAGCTTCACCTGGGAGGGCTTGACCCTGGCCGCCGGACTCGAGAGCGACTTCGACGGCAATCTGGCCTACTGCGGCGCCGCCGAGTATCTGCTTCTCGGCGTCGTCGCCCTGCGCGCCGGCTACCACGGAGCAGCCCCCGCCGCGGCTGACTCGACCGCCGAGGTCCGCGCCGGGCTGGGCCTGCGGATAGACGGCTTCGAACTCGATCTGGCCGTCGGCCTGCCCCTCGACGATGACGAGGACAGGATTACGTTGGCGGCTTCCGTGGGCGTGGTGTTGTAGATTATTGGGGTGATTGTCCATTAGCGCAATGCAAGGTCGGGTCCTTGGACCCGACCTTGAATTGCGCAAAAACTCGATCTACAGCAACTCTTCGATCAACTCCCGGAAGCCCTCCTTCTCCCGGCTGCCGACGATGATCTTGACCACCTCGCCGTCGGGAGCGACCACCCAGGTCGTCGGCACGGCCTCCGCCGAGTAGTAGGCCATCGCCTCGTCGCCGGTCTGGTTGTAAAGCACCAACGGGTAGTCGATGCCCTGTTCCTCGGCGAAAGCGGCCAGCTCGTCGACCTCGGCGAAGTCATCGACGCTGACACCGACCACGGCGAAGTCCTCGATCTCATCCAGCAGCTCGAGGAAAGCCGGGATCTCCGCCCGGCAGGGCGGGCACCAGGTGGCGAAGATATTGACGAAAACCACCTTGCCCTCATCGAGCAGCTCATCCAGCGCGAAAGCGCCCCCGCCGAGCATCGGCGCGCTGAAAGCGGCCGGCGGCTTCCCGTAGATGTCGGCGAAACGCTGGTCCTGGAACTCGCCGTACCGGCGGTCGACCTCGGTGAAGATGGCCTCCAGCCGCTCCTCAGACAGGTTGTCCAAGTACTCGTTCAACTCGGCCTCGTCGGTGCCGTAGGCGTTAAAAATCTCCTGCTCGCTCAAGCCCGTATAACCGGCGGTGTAGAACTCGGTGATGATCTCGGCCACCAGGTCGTCGGTCAAGGCGAACCCCGCCGCGGCGCTCATAAGAACGAAAGCTGCAATCAACAGTTTGCGCATGATCCCTCCGGGATGGATGGTGCCTCTGTCGTGCGACTCCAATGCATATTAGCACATTGTTATCTTGTTTGCCTACGGCGGTGACGCTGGAAGCGTTCCCGACCGGAGACCTACGAAGAACGTTCCCATTCTCCAGGCCGGCGCGAACCCCAGCGCCGCCGGAACTGGCACGGTTTTTGCGGAGGCGGGCCGTTTATGATCGTCAGCAACGGCCGCGGAGATGCAAAAACCGTGCCAGTTCCGGCGGCGGAATCGGCGACACCGCCGCAGGGTAATCAAGGTCTCCGGTCGGGAGCGCAGCGGGGAGCCGTCCGGCTCCCCGCTTTGGTGACGGTTGCGGTCCGTCGGGGTTAGCCGGCGGCCGCGGCCAGCTCGACGGCGCGCCGGGCCACGGTCTCGATGGGCGTCTCGATGCCGAAGAACTCGATCTTCTCGAACAGCTCGGGGTTGCGCTCTTTTTCTTCCTGGAAGATGCGCACTCCTTCCCGCCACATGTTGCCGGTGAAGCGCAGGGCCATCGGCTTGGAGAGGCCGTGTTCCTTCAAGAAGATGATGACGCCCTTGGCGAAGTCGTCGCAGCGGGAGACGCCGCCGAAGCGGGCGCCGAAGATGGCCTTGACGTTGGGGTTTTCATCGAGGAGGCGCAGCATCTTGGCCAGGCGTTCCGGGGTGGGTCCGCCGCCGGAGTCCATGAAGTTGGCTGGTTTGCCGCCGAAATGGTGGATGAAGTCGTTGCCCATGATGCCGAAGCCGGCGCCGCCGGGGAACATGCCGATGTCGCCGTCGAGGTCCAGGTAGGGGATGCCCTCGGCGCGGGCCCATTTCTCGCGCTCGGTCAGCTCGCCCTCTTCGTGGCGGCCCTTGGGCGCCAGGGACTGGAGCTTGCGCTGACGGTAGAGGGCGTCGTCGTCGACGTTGATGCGGGCGTCGGCGGCGATCAGTTCGCCGTCGGTGGTGATGACGAGGGGGTTGATCTCGGCCATCTTGAGGTCGCGTTCGTGGAAGATGCTCAGCAGGGCGCCGGCGACACCGGCGAAGCGCTGCAGCAGTTTGCCCTGGAGACCGATTTCCTTGGCCAGGGCCACGCCCTGGTGGTTGAAGTACTCCTGGCTGGGTTGGAAGTAACGGCGGACGATGGCGGCGGGTTCCTCTTCGGCGACCTGCTCGATGTTGACGCCGCCGCGGGAGGAGGCGATCAGGGTCATGCCGTAGCGCGCCCGGTCGAGGGCTACGCCGAGGTAGAGCTCCCGGTCGATGTCCAGAGCCTCCTCGACGAGGAGCCGCCGGACGGGGTAGCCCTTGATGGTCAGGGCGAGGATGCGCTGGCCTTCGGCGAGAAGCTCTGCGGGATTGCGAACGATACTGACGCCGCCGGCCTTGCCCCGGCCGCCGGTGAGGACCTGGGCCTTGACCACCACGGGGTAATCGAGGTCTTCGGCCGCCGCCTCGAGGGCGGCGACGCTCTCGATCAAGCGTCCGCCCGGCGTCGGGATACCGGCCTCGCGGTAGATGTCCTTGGCTTCGTATTCGTAGAGACGCATCTCCACCTCGTCTACAGGGGTTCAACTCGGGGGGAATGGTAATCGTCGAGCGGACGTAATCCTAGCATAGCGCGGGGTAAAGGAAAAGCCGTCGGACAAGGCGCGAAATGTCCTGCTATAATCCTGTCGTAACGCAGTTGCGCGAGGGGGTACGGTGAAAGCTGGGCTAACGGGTCGCTTGATCATCGTCTTGTGTCTGTTGCTGGCCGGCTCCTCCCTGGGCCGGGCCCGGCGGCTGACGGTCCTCGAGGTCGGTGGGCGCCGGTTGGCCCTGATCGAGGTTATCGACAACCGCGGCGAGCCGGCAACGGCGGCCCTGTTGGAGGAGCGGCTGATCGAGGCCTTCAGCGGCGGCGACCCCCAGAAACGCTTGTGGAGCGGCGAGATCGCTGCAGCTCCGGCCCCGACGGATCCCAACGTCCCGGCGATCTTCTTCACCCCCTTTCTGGAGCCAGCGGCCGCTAACGGCGCCGGCGCCGTGCTGGGCTGTTTCCTCCAGCCCGATGACGCCTGGACGCTGATGCTGGTGGGCGTCAGCGGTCGGGTGCTAGAGGAGCGTTTCTTCACCGGCGCATACGCCGCCGTTGCACCCCTGATGACGGCGGCCGCCGTCCGGGGCTTCGACGAGCATTTCCCCCCCGAGAACGCCGTCCGGCATCCCACGGCCACCCTGCAGGTGACCTGCGACACCCCGGGTTACGGCCTGCGGGTCGACGGCGAGGACCTCGGTCCTCTGCCCCACGGGGGGCTGGATCTTCGGCTGACGGCCGGGGAGCACCGCCTGGTGCTGCTCGATCCCAGCGATCGCCCCGTGGAGAGCCGCTTGATCACCCTGGCGGAGAACGAGGTCCGCACCGCGTTCTTCTACATCGACGCCGAGGACGGTGACGGTCTGGCTGACGTGACCGTCGACGAAGATGACGACGGGTTCAATTTCTTTGGCTGCCTGTTCGACGCTCTGCTGTCCGGACTGTGCAGTTCCGGCACCGATGATGACGAAGATGACGACGAAGACGACGCTGACGACGGCGATGATGTTTGGGGTCCCGGCGACGACACTGACGATGACGATGACAACGATGACGACGGTGTCTGGGGGCCCGACGGCGGTGATGACGACGGCGCCGCCGGCCTGCATGACGATCGCGACACCGCGCCCTGGGGACCGGGCACTTGAATTGGCACACTTCTTGCACTAATTATCTGGTGACTTTACGAAATAAGACGCACCTCGAGGCGGCGGCGGTACGGGACGATCCCGCCGACGCGTCCGCCACAACCCGCAGCGGCGCGGTCGTAACGTCCTTCACGGCCGAAACCCACGCGCGCGGATGCCCAGCCTGAGCCCCTTGCTGACGATTGTCAGGGCGGGTAAAAGGTAACGACAAGGGAGAATATCACTCTCCGACCCCAACATCGGAGTTCCTTGCCTGAGGGAAAACCGGCGGCTGTTTCAATAA
>WJLX01000134.1 GCA_014728225.1 Candidatus Coatesbacteria bacterium
AAAGCCTATAACAAGCTCTCGCTCAACGGTTTCCCTCACAAGCGCATCAGCCACCAACAGGATTTCGCTGATGGACGGACACATATCAACGGCCTCGAGAACTTCCGGGGCTACGCCAAACGACGGCTAAAAGCCGACCACGGCGGCTTCAAGCACAGCTTCGGACTCTTGATCACTGAACGGTCGTTCAGCTTCAACCATCGAGACGCCGATAACACGCTATACATTCTCAGGAGCATGCTTCGCGCTTGTTGATAATCAGGTGATAATCACATAGGTTAACTTCCACTAAGTGACCCCATGCTTAGCTAGTATCGATGACAAAACCGACGACGCCCGGGCGCCGTCGGTTGACTAGACTGCGGTTTCATTTGGCGTTAATGGTGCGAGAGGCGGGATTTGAACCCGCATGGCCGGAGCCACTGGATCCTAAGTCCAGCGCGTCTGCCAATTCCGCCACTCTCGCAAGCCAGCGCAGGGTAGTTTAACATACCTGTCCGACGGGCGACTCATCTACGCCGCCCGAGCAAGCTGATAATCTCAACCATTTTAGTGTACAATGGTGAGCTGGGCAGAACCGGCGGCAACGGCCGAACAGAACGAATCCCCCACACCGGCCGGGAGAAGCGGAGGAACAAGGTGCGTCTGACCATCGTCTACGACAACACCACCCGCCGCGACGATTGCGGCGCCGACTGGGGCTTTTCCTGCGTCGTCGAGGCCCACGGACGACGGCTGCTCTTCGATACCGGCACCAAGGGCGAGCTGCTCCTGGCAAACATGAGTACCCTCGGAATCGAACCCGCCTCGATCGACGAGGTCGTCATCTCCCACGAGCACTTCGATCACCTCGGCGGCCTGCCGGCCTTCATCGACCGGCGGGGCTCCCTGCCCGTCCACCTGCCCCGCGGCTGCCCCAAGCCCGCTGGCGACGCCGGGTTCTCCTGGGTCAACCACCAGGCCGTCGAGCTGGCCACCGGTCTGCAAAGCACCGGCACCCTCGGCGGTATCGAGCAGGGCTTGGTCGTCGAGTTGGAGCGCGGCGTCGCCGTCATCGTCGGCTGCTCCCACCCCGGCGCCGACAACCTGCTCGAGGCCGCCCGCGCAGTCGGTGAACCCCAGGCGTTGATCGGCGGCCTGCACGGCTTCCGCCGCCTGGGCGCCCTCAAGGGACTAAAACTCGTCTGCCCCACCCACTGCACCGTATTCAAGGGCCGCATCCGGCACAGCTTTCCGACAGCCTACCGCGCGGGCGGGGTGGGAACAGTCATCGATCTCTAGCCGGCCCGCCTTCGACAACCCCTCAAAAAACCCGCCCCGAGCCCACCAACGGCTCGATCAATACCGACGCCGGAACTGGCACGGTTTTTGCATCTCGGCGACCGTTACGGACTATTGTAACGCTGCGCCTCTGCAAAAACCGTGCCAGTTCCGGCGTCGGCTTGTTCGATTGTCTAAGAGCTCTCAGGGGGTTATTGAGGGGTTGTCGAAGGCAACCGGCGAGAGCATCCGCTGTGGCGCAGCGGCGCTGATTAACGACGGCGGGTACCCGCCCGTCGGGGTTCTACGTATACTCCGTTTTTGAAGCCATGGCTGTGGTGCTAACCTTCCATCGTCCATTCGCGCACGCCGAACCAGTGTCCGGTGCCGTTGATGTAATCGAGCTGGGCCTGGAGCAGTTCGAAGTGGGCGGTTTCCATCTCGACGAGTTGTTCAAAGGTTTTCCTCACCTGTTCATCGGTGCACTCTTTTGCCTGGACGGAGTAGAACTCGATGGCGGCGCGTTCCTGGTCCATGGCGGTCTCGATGGCCCCGAGCATATCGGTGCCCTCACGACCGCGGGTGCGTTCGGAGACGGGATCCAACCGGGGAACGAGCTGGGAGACGGTATTGTGGGTTATCTTACGCGCGGTGACTTCATTTTTATCGAGGGCCTGCTTGAGCTGTTTGCGCAGGATGTCGAAATGGTCGACTTCTTCCCGGGCCAGGGTGATGAACATGTTCTTGCCGGTGATGTCCTCGGTCTCCCGGGCGAACTCGAGGTAGGTGGTGAAGCCGGTGATCTCGGATTCGAGGGCTTGATGCAGTGCCTCGACGACGGTGATGCCCATGAGGATCCTCCTCGGAGGGGTGACTTGTTTTCGTCGACATCCATTATACTACGCCGTCGGTCGTTGGGTTCCAGCGGTATTTTCATCAAACCTGGAAACGGAAGTAGATGATGTCGCCGTCGGCGATAGGGTAGTCCTTGCCCTCGGTGCGGTAGAGACCGTGCTGCTTGAGCTCGGTGTATGAGCCGTGCTCGCGTAGGTCGTCGTAGGCGGCCACCTCGGCGCGGATGAAGCCCCGGCCGATGTCGGAGTGGATGACTCCGGCGGCCTCGAGGGCGTTGGAGCCCCGGCGAACGGGCCAGGCCCGGGCCTCCTTGGGGCCGGCGGTGAAGAAGACGAGCAGCTGGAGGGCGTCGAAGCAGGCCTGTACCGTGCGTTCCAGGGCGCCGGTGGGAACGTCGAATTCCCGGCGGAACTCGGCGGCCTCGTCGGCTTGCAGCTCGCGGATCTCGTTCTCCAGCTTGCCGTGCAGAACGACGGGTTCGGCACCGCAGACCTCGCTGATCCGCTCCCCGTCGGTCTTCAGGTCACGGCCGTCGACGTCGGCGTTGAGGACGGGCACCAGGGGCTTGAGGGTCAGCAGGCCCAGGTTGCGGGCCACGGCGAGCTCGACGGGTCGCAGCTCCAGTTCGGCGACCCGGGTTCCGGCCTCGAGGGCGGTGCCGAGCCGTTCCAGCGCGGCCTTCTCTTGCTCGACACGCTCGAGTTCCTTCTTGTCGCTCCGGTTGATACCTTTATCGACGTTGCTCCGGCGTGTGGAGACGGCCTGATGGTCGACTACCGTCAGTTCGAGGAGGAAATCTTCGAGATCGCGGACGGGGTTGACGCTGCCGGCGGGGTGGGGCGCCGCAGGATCCTCGAAGGCCCGCAGGACGATCAGCAGGGCCTCGGCCCGGCGCAGCTCGGTAATAAAGCGGGCGCTGACGGCGGTTTCGCCCTCACCGGAGGATAGACCGGCCACATCCAGGTACTCGATCTGACTGTAGGTTTTTTTGGCCGAGCCTTCGAGTTCGTAGAGCCAATCCAGCCGTTCGTCGACGACGTCGACGACCGCGCGGTTGAGTCGCACGCCGCCGCCGTAGCCGTGGAGATCGTGGTCGGTGCCGGTCAGGGCGTTGAAAATGGTGGTTTTACCGGACTGGGGCAGGCCGCAGATCCCGATGCGCATCGTTTCCTCTTCACGGTTAACGGATGGTTGATATCGCCGGGCAGTATAGCAGCCGTCGCTTCGGCTGTCGAGGACGGTTGTCGAGCGCGGTGGGGTGTTTGCGTTGCTTGAGGCGTAGTAAGCGTTAGCTGACTTCCACCGGATCCGGTCAGACCCCTGGAAAAACCCGCCGTCGGCAACCCCGAGCGACCGGCGATCCCGCACCGCCGGAACCGGCACGGTTTTTGCATCTCGGCGACCGTTACGGCTGCTGTTAACGGTCCGCCTCCGCAAAAACCGTGCCGGTTCCGGCGGCGGCGGTTTGCACCCGGGCGTCTTTCTTGGAAGCGGGTTTTTCCAGGGGTGGCGCCGGGCCGTTGCTTGACTCCCGCCCTTTGGCGGACTATAGTTTGATAGTTGTCACAAGGGAGGTCAGAATGCGTTACGTTTTGTTAGCGGTGGTGTTGCTGGCGGGGGTGTGTCCGGCGAGCTTCGAGGTCACCCTCCAGCCCGATGACGACGAGGGGAACGATTCGTGGACGGCTATGTCTTGGCCAGACTGGAACGACGGAGACAATACTGATTTTTATGTTTCAGATTCAGTCGAAGATCCTTGGTACGCCTTTATCGAGTTCCGCGAGCTGGATGATTACGTGGGCCAGGGCCATACGGTGCTCTCGGCGGAGCTGTGGCTGACGGTTTTTGAGTGGGTATCCCTCAACTACGAAAGTCAAATCTGGATCGCTCCAGTGGATGCTGACTGGGAAGAAATGACCATCACCTGGAACAACCAGCCGGGTATCTACGAGACGTACGCTGTTGAAAGAAGCTTTGAAGAGCCGGAATATGGAGAGGAATACTTTGTATCCTTTGATGTGCAGGATATTGTTCAGGCATGGTTGAATGAAGATATTCCACAATATGGAATTCGACTATATGATGGATATATGCAGGCAATATCAAGTGATTCAGGTTACTATGTATATAGAAGGCCAAAGTTAATCTTTACACTGTCGGGAACAAATGTTATTAATACAAGCCATGGACAGATTAAGGCACTATTTCACTAATAACACTTTTTAATATAATAAGAGGCTCCCGATATATGGGAGCCTCTTATTGCATGTCTCGTTTTAATCTACTGCTTCACCAGCTTGATCAAGCAGACATGGCGGACGGCGGACGGCGCCGGGCTCAACCCAACTGGCAGATGGTGATCGCCGCGGTGTTGACGATATCGTCGACGTCGGCGCCCCGGGACAGATCGGAGAGCGGTTTGGCGGAGCCCTGGAGGATCGGTCCGACGGCCTCGGCGCCGGCCAAACGCTGGGTCAGCTTGTAACCGATGTTGCCGGCGTCGAGGTCGGGGAAGATCAGCACGTTGGCCTTGCCGCCGAGGGTCGATTCCGGGGCCTTGCGGCGGGCCACCCCGGGGATCAGGGCGGTATCGAGCTGCAGCTCGCCGTCGACGGGGGTATCGGGCAGGCGCTGTTGAACGAGCTCCGTGGCCCGCTGGACCTTTTCGACGTCGGGATGCTCGGCGGAGCCCTTGGTGGAGAAGCTGAGCAGGGCCACCCGGGGCTCGACGCCCAGCAGACGGCGCATCGTCTGTGCCGTGGCCACGGCGATATCAGCCAGCTTGGCCGGATTGGGGTTGGGGTTGACGGCGCAGTCGGCGAACAGCATCACCCCGTCGGCACCGAAGGCGGGGTCGGGGTGGACCATCAGGAAGCAGGAGGAGAGGATCTTCATCTCGGGGGCCATGCCGACGGTCCAGAGGGCGGCGCGGATGACGTCGGCGGTGGCGGTTGCGCAGCCGGAGACGCAGGCGTCGGCGTCACCGGCGGCCAGCATGGAGTTGCCGAACAGCACGGGGTCCTTGACGGCCCTGACCGCCTGGTCGAGGGTCAGGCCCTTGCGCTTGCGCTTCTCGTAGATCCGGGTGGCGTAGACGCCGAGACGTTCATCCTTGGCAGGGTCGACGATATCGGCGGGTTCGACGTAGACATCGGCCTCCCTGGCCAGGGCGATGATGGTCTGGGAGCTGCCGATCAGGGTGACGCGGTCGGCGAGCCCCAGCTCCTTGACGGCGGCGTAGGCCCGGACGACGCGTCCGTCGTGGCCCTCCGGCAGTACCAGGTGGGCCTGTTTTTGCTTGGCTTTGTCACGGATTTGTTCCAGTATCTGCATTCGACACCTCTGATAGTGTAAGCACCCTCGTTGACAGCTCGGCGAAACGGCGTTAATCTTAACTCCACATTCGCCCACCGTCAACGCATCGTCGGCCTTCATCGGCGGCGGGTTTTGCCAGTTGCGCGGCGGCGTAGTAAACTTGACGCAGCCTAGGCCGTTAGTCCATTCACCCACGGCCGCCCGTCGGCCGTCCATTCCCGGGCTTCCATGACCGAAAAAACCCGTCTCCAGCTCCGGCATGTGGGTTTGGTGGTCAACCCGACCAAGCCCCGCTCAGACGAACTGGCCGAGCGCATCCGCCGCTGGGCCGATAACCGCGGGTTGCTGATCACCGAGCGGATGCCCGAGCAGAACGCCAATCCCGCCGATATGGTCCAGCGCCAGTTTCCCGGCGCCGGCGTCTACGACGAGCGACTGGCCGACAGCGACCTGCTGCTCAGCCTGGGCGGCGACGGCACCCTGCTGACTACGGCCCACGCCGTGGGTTTCGCCCCGATACCGATTCTGGGGATCAACCTGGGCAACATGGGCTTTCTGGCCGAGGTCTCCTCGGAGGAGCTCGAGCGGACCCTGGACGCCCTGGTGGACTGCGAGGTGCCCATCGACCGCCGGCTGGTGCTGGAAGCCGAGATCGAGCTGGCCGACGGCCGGCGGGCCGTCTTGCGGGGACTCAACGACGTCGTCCTGCACCGCACCCCGCTCAACCCGATGAGCCGCGTCGACATCTACATCGCCGGCGACTATCTGGGTACGGCGCTGGGGGACGGCGTGATCGTGGCCACGCCGACGGGCTCGACGGGCTACTCCCTCTCCTGCGGCGGTCCCGTGCTGACGCCGTGGTTCGACGGCTGCGTGCTGACGACGATCAGCCCGCACAGCCTCAACCTGCGCCCCCTGGTCTACCCGGCGGACAACGTGCTGGAGATCCGCCCGGCGGACCGCGAGGAGATGATGGTCGTCGTCGACGGCCAGTTGGGCCTGCGGGTCTGCTGCCATGACAAGCTGCGCGTCTACCGCAGCGAGCGCGACGTGCGCCTGATCGGCGTCGACGGCCAGAGCTTCTTCCAGGTCCTGCGCGACAAACTGCACTGGGGCCACAACCACTAACCCGAGCCGCCGCGGCGGCCCTCGAGACCATGCTGACCTACCTCGCCGTGCGCGATCTGGCGACGATCGCCGACCTGGAGCTCGAGCTGGGCCCGGGACTGACCACGCTGACCGGGGCCACCGGAGCGGGCAAGAGCGTCCTGGTGGGCGCCCTGGGGCTGATACTCGGCGAGCGCGCCGACAGTGACGCCGTGCGCACGGGCTGCGAGCGGGCCGAGATCAACGCCGTCTTCAGCGGCGTCGAGCTCTCCCCGAATCTGCGCGAAGAACTGGGCCTCGACGAAGGTCCCGAGGAGCTGATCGTGCGCCGCCGCCTGTCGGCCAAGGGACGCTCGCGCTGCTGGCTCAACGGCTCCGTGGTCCCCGTCTCCACCCTGGCCGCCGTCGGCGATCACCTGATCGATCTCCACGGCCAGCACGAGCACCAACTGCTGCTCAAGACCGAATTCCAGCTCGAGCTGCTGGACGCCTTCGGCGGGCTGGGCGGGCTGGTCGAAGCGGTGCGCGAGGCTTTCAACGCGGTTCAGCGGAGCCGGCGGGAGCTCGACGAGTTGGAGGGCGAGGCCGCCGCCGATGAGCGCCAGCTCGATCTCTGGCGTCACGAACTCGAGGAGATCGAGTCCGCCGCCTTGGAGCCCAACGAGGAGGAGGAGCTGCTGGCCGAACGTAGACGGTTGCGCTCCGTCGTCGAGCTGGGTGAGGCCGCGACCACGGCGCTGCAAGCCCTCGGCGAGGCCGAAGACAGCGCCCTGGACCAGCTGGATCTGGCCCGCCGCTCCCTGGAGGGGCTGGCCGAGCTGGACGAAGAGCAGGCCGCCCTGGCCGAGGAGGCCGCCCAGGCCCGCTTCACCGTCGAGGGTCTGCTGGACCGCTTGCGTGGCTACCTGGCTGAGCTGGAAGCGGACCCGGCGCGCCTCGAGGCCGTCGAGGGCCGCCTGGCCCTGATCGGACACCTGAAACGCAAGTTCGGCCCCGGCGTCGCCGAGGTCCTCGAATACGGCGGCTGGGTCGCCGACCGGCTGCGCGCCCACAGCGACCGCGGCACCGCCCTGGCCGAGAAGCGCGCCGCCCTGGAACACAACCGCCAGGCCTATCTGGCCGCCGCCGCCGAGTTGAGCGGAGGTCGCCGCCGCGCCGCCGCCGAACTCGCCCCCCGGGTCAACGAGCTCCTCGCCCAGCTCGGCTTCGCCGGCGAGGCCTTCTCCACCGCCGTCGAGCTGCGCCGGGGCGACGACGGCTGGACGCGAGTCGACGGCGAAACCAGCCGGGCCGCCGCCGCCGGACTGGACGAGGTCGAGTTCCGGCTGGCCGCCAATCCGGGCGAGGCCCCCCGCCCCCTGGCCAAGGTGGCCTCGGGCGGCGAGATCTCCCGGGTCATGCTGGCCCTCAAGCGAGTGATGGGCGAGCGCTACGGCGTACCGACGATGCTGTTCGACGAGATCGATTCCGGCATCGGCGGCCACGCCGCCGGGGTGGTGGCCGAGCTGCTGGCCGAGCTGGCCGAGCGGCGCCAGGTCGTCGCCATCACCCATCTGCCCCAGATCGCCGCCGTCGCCGAGCGTCACTTCCGGGTCAGCAAAGACTCCAGTGCCGGGCGGACCTTCACCGCCGTCGAGCGCCTGGACGACGACGGCCGCATCGACGAGCTGGCGGCGATGCTGGGCGGCGGAGAGAGCGCCGCCGAGCACGCCCGCCGTTTGCTGCAGCGCGGTGCCTGACGCCACTGCTTCACCGAGCGCCCGAACCTCCTGCTTTGTAACCGCTCGTCGCCGTCAGTCGGACCGTCCTCGAGCGGGGGGCGCCTAGGCGGAGCTTGCGACCCGAACGCTGCCCGGTGCCGGCCAGCACCGTCGACCTGGAGCGTCACCACCCCCGATCCGTTGACTCGGATCCGGCCGAACTCGGACTGACCGACCGCCCCGTCGTCGGCCACATCGGTCGGCTGACACGCTGGCAGCGCGTCGAGAACCTGTCACACGCCGCGGCCCAGCCGTGTCGAACCCGCCATCCAGGGACGACGGCCCTGATCGTCGACGCGGCCCATCCCGACCAGGAGCCCGGTTACGAGGCCGAGCTGCGGGCACTGATCGCCGAGCTGGACCTCGGCGACGGCGTCAACGGTCTGCTGTTGCCGTCGCTGATTCAGCGGCCCTGATCCGGACCCCGGAGCTCCCGAAGAGTGATGGGGAGACCGCCGCCCGTCTGGCGACCATCGCCCGCCGCGTCGCTGAATGCCGCGATCTGCGCTCTCAGGTGCACCCGCTCAGCCAAGCGCTCGATCAACTGACCCCGCCGCGACCCCGCTGAAGGCGGTTTGCCGATGAAAACCCCGCTGCTGCGTTTCGTCCTCGCCGTTGCGGCCGCCCTGGCGGCGGGCGGCTGCTTCAGCCTGCCCGAGGGCCAGAACCCCGACCTCTCGACCCCCGAGCTGGCCCTGGAGTACCTGGAGAACAGCTACAACGGCTACAACCCCGGCGGCGTCCAGTTCCTCCTCGACGAGGAGTTCGTCTTCTACTTCAACGAGAACGAGGTCGGCGACATCGTCGACGGACACGTGATGCCCGGCTCCTGGAATAACTACGACGAGGTCCGCTGCAGCGAGAAGCTCCTCGACACCGACAACAGCGTTTTCCTCAATCTGGAAACGGCCGGCGCTCCACCCGGCCAGGGTGACTACGTCGAGAGCGATTGGCTCTACTACAGTCTCGACGTCAGCGACGCCGAGGGCGACAACTACCACGCCGAGGGCCAGGCCAAGTTCGCCTTCGCCCGCGACGCCGACAAGGGCTGGCTGATCCAGACCTGGTTCGACTACGCTCTGCCCGCGACGCCCCACTCCTGGAGCACCATCAAGCTGCTCTTCCGTTACCGCTGAACCGTCCTCCCCGAGGAGCCCCCTTGCCCTCCACCCGCCTGACCGACCCCCACCTGCAGCCCGAGGACGTCATCGAGCGCGGTCTGCGGCCGCGCATGCTGGAGGACTTCGTCGGCCAGCGCCGCGTCGTCGAGCCGCTGCAGGTGTTCATCGAGGCGGCGCGCCAACGCGGCGAGGCCCTCGATCACGTCCTGCTCTCCGGGCCGCCCGGGCTGGGCAAGACCACCCTGGCCCACATCCTGTCCGGCGAGCTGGGCGTTGAGCTGCAGAGCTCCTCGGGACCCGCCCTCGAGCGCCCCGGCGACCTGGCCGGCATCCTGACCGCCCTGGGCTCCGCCGACATCCTGTTCCTCGACGAGGTCCACCGCCTGTCCACCGTGGTCGAGGAGTACCTCTACCCGGCGATGGAGGACTATCGGTTGGACATCGTCATCGACTCCGGCCCGGCGGCGCGGACCGTCAAGCTGGAACTGGAGCGCTTCACCCTCGTCGGCGCCACCACCCGGGCCGGTCTGCTGTCGGCCCCCCTGCGGGCCCGCTTCGGTGTCGTGTTGCGCCTGGACTACTACCCGCCGGAGGAGATCGCCGCTATCATCCGCCGCTCCGCCGGCATCCTCGAGGTGGCCATCGACGACGACGGTGTCGGCGAGATCGCCCGTCGCAGCCGGGGCACCCCCCGGGTGGCCAACCGCCTGCTGCGCCGGGTGCGCGACTTCGCCCAGGTGCGCTCCGACGGCGTCATCGACGCCCCGACGGCCGACGACGCCCTCGACCTGTTGGGCATCGACGCCGCCGGATTGGACGAAATGGACCGCCGGATCCTCGAGATCCTCTGCAAGCGCTTCGGCGGCGGGCCCAGCGGACTGAAGACCATCGCCGTCGCCGTCGGTGAGGAACCCGGCACTCTCGAAGAGGTCCATGAACCCTTCCTCATCCAGCAGGGCTTCCTCCAACGCACACCCAAGGGTCGGGTGGCCGCCGAGCGCGCCTGGCGCCACCTGGGTCTCGAGCCCCGCGGCGGCGGGCAGCTCCGCTTCAACGGGACGAACAAATGAACGCCAGCACCGCCCAGTTACCCGTCGGCGTCTTCGACTCCGGCGTCGGCGGCCTGACCGTCGCCCGGGCAATCGCCGACCGCCTGCCCGGCGAGGTCCTGCTCTACCTCGGCGACACCGCCCGCGTACCCTACGGCGGCAAATCCCCCGCTACCGTGCTGCACTACACCCGCCAGGCCCTGGGCTTCTTCGCCCGGCGCGGCGTCAAGCTCGTCGTGGTGGCCTGCAATACCGCCTCCGCCGCCGCCCTGCCCGAACTCGCCCCCCGCAGCTCCGTGCCCCTGGTCGGCGTCGTCGAACCCGGCGCCCGGGCCGCCGCCCAGCGCACTAACGGCGCCGTCGGCGTCATCGGCACCCGCACCACCATCGCCAGCGGCTCCTACGAGGCCGCCCTGCAACGCCTGAAACCCGACCTGACCATCCGGACCCGCCCCTGCCCCCTCTTCGTCCCCCTGGCCGAAGAGGGCTGGCTCAGCGGACCTGTGCCCCGCTGGGTGGCCCAGAGCTACCTCGAACCGCTCAAGGCCGCCGGGATCGACACCCTCGTCCTCGGCTGCACCCACTACCCCCTGCTCAAGGGCGTCATCGCCCAGGTGATGGGCCCCGGCGTCGGGCTGGTCGATTCCGCCGCGGAGACCGCCCGCGCCGTGGCCGAGCTGCTGGAGTCACGAGGCTTGTTGAGCCCCGACGGCGCCCAGCCCGAGCATCGTTTCTTCGCCACCGACGTCTCCGACGCGCTGACGGCTCTGGCGGGGAAGTTCTTCGGCCGGCCGATCGAGAAGCTGGAACCGGCGGAGCTGGAGGGGGAACAATAAGGAGACACTATGCGACGGTTTTACCTGGCAGTTGTCATCTTCATGGTTTGCGCCGGTGTCATGCCCCTTGCCGCTGAAGGCTTGTCGCAGAGCGGTGAATACAAAGACCTCTTCGCCGAGCCTCCCCAAGACGGCCTGCCCTTCGACTCGATCGATACCATCGATGAAAATGAGCTGGCGGAGCTGGTCCGGGAGGTGACCGAGTACCACTATGATTTCAGCTGTACGGAGTTCGATACGATACCCCTGATGGCACCGGATGGCGAATATCGGGCGCTGGCTGTACTCTTCAGTGTTGATCCAGAGTTGGAGGATACCCACGAGGCACTGCTGGAGATGCACAAATCGCAGCTCGAAGCCGAGTCAAAAAGCGAGGAGCTACGAAACACTGATCTAGGTGCTAGTGAGGACTATTTTTATCAGGCCCACAACCATCGAACAAATATAGCCAGCTATTATACATTCATGGTTGGCAGCATTAATGGAACCTTAATGCCAATTGGAGTACATAATCATAATATATTCTTGTCCACTGATGAATCAGCAGAAGCAGTTGATAAAAAATATATATTTACTAACTACTGCATAATACCTAACATATACGAAACAGACCCCAGCGCTTTTAATTACGATATTACTCGTAGATATAAATATCTCGATAATATAGTATGGACTGACTCATTTATACCAGAGGATATAATAAAAAACTATGGCTGGTTATACTATATTGATTCTGATTGGCGAGAATGGCATATACCCAGAAACGCATTGGATAAGACACTAAACGACTAAGACAACAACTTCGTAAGTAACTTTAGCTACTAATCGACATCGTCACCCTGCATTCTCTTTATTGACCGAGCAGCAGGAATCCAGTGGTCTTGCCCCGGCGGCGCGAAACCCGAACACAGCGTCTTCGCCACCGACGTCTCCGACGCGCTGACGGCCTTGGCCGGGAAGTTCTTCGGCCGGCCGATCGAGAAGCTGGAACCGGCGGAGCTGGAGGGGGGCTATGAATAAAGAGGAGATATATCGGGAATTGTTTGGAGAACACAATAAAACCGATATGACTCCAAGACGATATAATGAGTCTTTATATAGTTTTTACTGCAGAACGGGAAGAGCCGGATTTGAAAAGGCGAGAGAGTTCATTTGTAGTGAAATTGAATATTATTCTGATGACGATAAGAATGAATACATCTCAAGAATCACGAAGGATCATGATCTTACATCTTCTTCCTTCGAATTAATCATTAAGCGCTTCATTGAAAAGCATAATTACAGAGTTATCCATCATGCATCAGTAAATAATATTAACTCAAAACCAGATTTTTATATAGTGGATAAAAATGCTTATCTAGAATGCATATGTATAAAGGAAAAAGAGGCGATTGGAACAAATAAAATTGAACAACATCGTTTTGAAGAAGAGTTAACTCGTCTTTTACAAAAAGGTGATTACTATATACATATAGAATTTGATAAATTTTATATTCCGAAAAATCTTAGCATAAAACAACATATAAGAAGTATTAAAGAGTGGATAGAAAGTTGTATAAAAATAAAAGCTAGAGATAATATATATTACATCCCAAATACATCTATTCAGCTTATATTTTATTATAAAAAGGGATATAATGGGCCGCTAATACCAACAGTAGGTAGCGGTATCGTATGTATGGGTAATATTAATGAACGAACGCGTGATAAATTATCTAAAAAGGCCAATAAGGTTAAAGGCATCGATACGCCATACATAATAGCATTTAATAGTTTGATGGGTTATACAAAACAGGGAGATATATTAGAAATGCTATATGGTGATATAGCAATAAATTATAGGATTAGCAGTAACGGTCGTTCACTTGAAACGAAAAATGTACGTTTAAGTAACGGATTGTGGCATTATAATTATGCACCAAATTATTCAAGAATATCAGGTATAATTGTATTCAAACGGCTATATCCAGACTCATTTCTATCATCAGACCCTACACTATATATTAATCCTTTTGCTAGTAAACCAATAAATAGTGATGTCTTCAACTGTAAAGTGTGTTATATCAATGAAAAGAAAAGTTTAGAAACAAAAGAAGGCAAACCCCTACACGAAATCCTCGATATGCCGCCGAACTGGCCTAACGACTGATATGCTCACCATCGACATCGTCACCCTGCATCCGCGGTCCGTGGCCGCCTACCTGGAGACCAGCATCCCGGGTCGCGCCGAGGCCAAGAACCTGGCCCGGCTGCGGGCGCGCAGCCTGCTGGACTGGTGCGGCGGCGACCATCATCTGGCCGACGGCCTGCCCTACGGCGGCGGGGCGGGGATGATCCTGCGGCCGGAGCCCTTCTTCCGGGCGGTGGATGAGCTTAAGGGTCCGCAATCGAAAGTGATCCTGACCGACGCCGGCGGGCGGGTGCTGGACAGTGACCTGGCCAAGGAGTTCTCGCTGGAGCGGCATCTGATCTTCCTCTGCGGCCACTACAAGGCCATCGACGAGCGGGTGCGCGGCCTGGCGGACCTGGAGGTCTCGCTCGGCGACGTGGTGCTGTCAGGGGGCGAGCTGGCGGCCCTGGCCTGTGCGGACGCGGCGGTGCGCCTGCTGCCCGGGGTGCTCTCCGACGCCGAGGCGGCGTTGACCGACTCCTTCGAAGGCGAGGGGCTGCTGGACTGCCCCTGGTACACCCGGCCGGCGGTCTTCCGGGGGTTGGAGGTGCCCGAAGTGCTGCGCTCGGGGGATCACGGGGCGATCGAGCGCTGGCGGCGCGACAAGGCCCTGGAGCGCACGAGGCGCCGGCGTCCCGACCTGCTCGAGGATTCCTAGTTCGCAATCATAGCCACTCCCCAGCTCCAGTCTTCGCTATGAAAAACGGCCCCCCGGGGGCCGTTCGTTTTGCTTAAGCGGTGGTCAGCCGGTGATCGAAGGCGGGTGTTCCGGATCGTAGAGGGGGAGCTCCTGGGGCTCGACACCGTCGGCACGCAGGGCCTCGGCGACGGCGACCAAGGTCCGGGCGAGGGTCTCGGCGTCGATGGGGGTGGCCTTGAGGGTCTGCTGGCGGTCGCGCACGGCGTGAAGATAGATGTAGGCGGCGGCCGGGCGGTCAGCGTCCAGGGCTAAACGGGCCAACTGGTGCAGCACCCGCAGCTCGCGCAGCATCAGGCCCTGAGCGGTGTAGAGGTTGTGCGCGCGCCGCAGGGCGCCCTCGGCGGCGGCGTAATCACCCCGACAGCGGGAGACCCAGCCCCGGCAGAACTGGAACAGGGCCTCTAGGATGGGGGAGGCCAGGCGATCGAGCAATCGACGGGCCCGTTCGAGCAGCTCGACCGCTCGGTCGGTGTCGCCGCTCTCGGCCAGGGCGGCGGCACGCTGGGTCAGGGCGCGCAGCTCGTTGTGGTGTTCCTTGAGGCGGCCGTAGAGTTCGGCGGCCTGGCGCAGGCTCTCGGCGGCCGCGGACCACCGGCCCCGACCCAGTTGCAGGCGGCCGATGTTCAGCCGGTCTTCGGCCTCCAGGGTGGGCGAGCTCAGGCGCAGGTTGATCTCGAGGGAGCGCTGGAGCAGATCGGCGGCGCGGTCGAAATCGCCCAGCTCGAGGGACACCAGACCCAGGTTGGCGAGGGCGTGGGCCTCGGTACGCGGGACGTCGAGTTCTTTGGCGAGTTTGTATGAGCGGTGGGCCAGGTTGGTGGCCTGCTCCACCCGACCCAGCTCGAGGTTGGCCAGCGCCAGGTTTGCCAGGGAGATGGCCTCGTCGTGCCGGCAACCCAGGCGGTTGAAGATGGTCAGGGCCTGACCGATGGTTTCCCCACAGTCGTGCAGGCGCCCCTGACGGTAATGTACCAGCCCAAGGTTACCAAGGATGCGTCCTTCGGAGAGCTGGTTGCGCAACCGGCGTTCGTAGGTCAGGGCTTCCCGGTAAGAGCGCAGCGCTTCGGCGTCGCGGCCGAGTTTGAAGTTGATCACCCCGAGGTTGTTGAGCGCCTTGGCGACGGCGCGCTCGTCACCGTGTTCCCGGCTGGATCTCAGGCTGCCCGCGAAGGCCGTCAGGGCGTCTTCGTAGTCGCCGCGCCGGTAATAAACCGCCCCCAGGATGGAGTAGAAAAGAGCCACCAACCGGCGATCCTCGAGCTCGGCGGAGCGTTGAAGCCCGCCGCGCAACAGGTCGACGGCCTCGTCGTAGCGACCCTTGGCCTGCAGCACGTCACCGATCCGGGCCAACTGATGCAACTCGCCGCGGGGGTGGTCGAGGATGCGATAGAGATCGACGGCCCGTTGATGAGCCTCGAGGGCGGCGGAGTAATCGCTGGACTGGAAGTGTATGCGGGCCAGGTCCTGTTCCAGCCGGGCCGCCAGCCACAGCTCGCGCTCATCGTTGACCGCGCCGAGGGCCTCGTCCAGCAGGGCGACGGCCTGCCGGCCGCCTCCGGCCGCCGCGGCGGCCAGGGCCTGCTGTCGCAGACAGCGCAATTCGAGGCGGCGTGAGCCCAATCCCCGGGCCAGCTCCCGAGCGTATGACAACACGTGGTCGGCGGGATCGTAGTTGTCGCGTCGGGTCTCGCACAGACCGACACCCAGCAATCCCTCGATCTCCAGGGCCTGACGGCCGAGGCTGCGGGCCAACTGGATGACGGCCTGATAGTGCTCCAGCGCGCGGTCCCAGTCGCCGCGTCCGGAATAGATCCAGGCGGTATAAAGATCGACGGCGGCGCGTTCCACCTCGTCGACGACCGATTCCCGCAGGGTCTGGCGAACCCGCATGGCGCGACGCCAATCCTCTTCAACCAGGGCCTCGACGAGGTTCAACCGTGGTTCCCGCAGCTCCTC